>JAOZQB010000007.1 GCA_029932445.1 Bacteroidales bacterium
TTTCTTTTTTATAAAAATCATCTCCGTAATATTTCATTAAAGGTTCAAATTTTTCGGGTGTCATGTATTCTTGAACTTTTATTAAAACTTTTTCTTTTTCATCCAGAATAATAAATGCCGGGAAAATCATTTTACCGCCTAAAGCGGCAATCGGCAATTGATGATATTTATACGACTTATTTTCGTTAATGTATGTCTGACCCATAATTTTCAGAGTGTCTTGCGAAAAAACATCAATATTAATCGGATAATATTTCTCATTTAAATAATTTGCAATTTGCAGTTGATTAAACGTTTGTGTGCGCATTAAAGAACAACTTATTTTATTGTAATTATAAAAATTTAATAAGAATTTTCGCGGTTCTTTTGTATTTTGCTTCAATGCATCATCCAGTGTTTTCCATCGAATTTTAAGCCGTGTAATAATTTGTTTTTGCCCCGGCGGATAGCCCTTTTTATGATATTTATACCAATCCTCAAACGGTGTTGACACATCAATATCTTCGGCATAATAAATCAATATTCTGAAAATTTCATCGCGATCTTTATATCCGAAAAAAGATTTTCCTACGGCTCTTCTGCTAAAAACAACCAAAGCAGGAAAGCTGTCTGCTGTTCCGGCAAGTTTAGATACCAAATCGTGTATCGTACCGTTCTTTCCTGAATTTTTATAATAGTTTCCGTCAAAAAATTTCAGACTGTCCTTGGTCTCGACATTAATTTTAACCGGATAAAACAAAATATTTATGTAATTTGCAACTTCCGGATTTAAAAATGTCGTTTCTTCCTGAATACGGCATGAATCGCAATTTTCTTTATAAAAATAAAATAATACGGGTTTTTGTTTTTCGAGAAATTGTTTCCCTGCTTGTTCAATACTTATCCATTTTACTGAATCTTTAACACTTCGAGACTTAATGTAAGGAGAAACAGACAGAAACAATAAAAGATATATTATTTTTTTCATTTTTCCGGATTATGTTTTTTGAAATATTTTTTATGAAATTTAAAACGTCAAAAATCTTGAACAATTTCAATTAATGTTTTAAATTTGCGAAAATTTAATTCGATACACAAAATTAACTTAAAAAATAATAAAATGACAAAAATAAAAGTAGGAATAAACGGATTCGGACGGATCGGACGTAATGTTTTTAAAATCATTCTTGAAAATACCGATTACGAAATTGTAGGAATCAATGATTTAACAAGTAATAAAGTGTTGGCACATCTGTTAAAATACGATTCCACACAAGGAAAATTTAACGGAACCGTAAAATTTGATGATGAAGGATTAATCGTAAACGGACATAAAACCTTTGTTTACGAAGAACGTAATCCGGCAAATATTCCCTGGAAAGAAACCCCCGATGTTGTAATTGAAGCAACCGGTGTTTTCAGAACTCGCGAAGGCGAAAGAGGCGGATACGGCGACCATCTTAAAAACGGTGCTAAAAAAGTAATTTTAACCGTTCCCGCTAAAGATCAAATCGATAATATGATTGTTCTCGGTGTTAACGAAGACCATTTAAAAGATTCGGATACTTGCGTTTCAAACGCTTCATGTACAACCAATTGCCTTGCCCCTATTGCAAAGGTTTTGCATGACAATTTCGGAATCATCAGCGGATTAATGAATACCATCCATTCATACACTAACGACCAAGTTATCCTTGACGGACCTCATAATGATTTAAGACGTGCTCGTTCAGCAGCCGTCTCAATGATTCCGACAACTACCGGTGCTGCTATTGCTGTAGGAAAGGTTATCCCTGAACTTAACGGAAAACTTAACGGAATGTCAACTCGAGTTCCTACTCCGACAGGTTCGATTGTTGATTTAGTTGCTACATTGGAAAGAGAAGTTACAATTGACGAAATAAATGCCGCTATGAAAAAAGCTGCAGACGGTGAAATGAAAGGCATTTTAGAATATTGTGAAGATCCGATTGTTTCCGTTGATATTATTCATAATTCGCATTCATCAATCTATGATTCGCAATCGGTTATGGTTATCGGAAATATGGTAAAAGTATTATCATGGTACGATAATGAATGGGGCTATTCAGCACGTGTTGTTGACCTCATCGGAAAATTATTCTGAAAATAAACCTGCCGGTCAGCTTATAATATATTTGTAGAGACAGTCCGGCAGGCTGTCTCTTTAATTTTTATTTATCTTGCTGTCTCTTTTTTTTGACATCATTGTCTCTTTTTTAACACAAAAAATATAAAAATATGAAAACAACAGAATTCACACAAAAACACATAGAACTCGGGGCAAAAATGGTAGAATTTGCCGGTTTTAATATGCCGGTTGAATATTTCGGAATTAATGAAGAACACATCAATGTAAGAAAAAATGTCGGGGTATTCGATGTCTCACACATGGGTGAATTTTGGGTAAAAGGACCCAAAGCATATGATTTTGTTCAAAAAATCACATCTAACGATATTTCTGTTTTAAAAATCGGGGATGCGCAATATTCTTGTTTCCCGAATGATAAAGGCGGTATTGTTGATGATTTAATCGTGTATTTTTATGAAGAAGAAAAATACATGTTGGTTGTGAATGCATCTAATATCGAAAAAGATTGGAATTGGATTGTCAGTCAAAACTCTGAAGGAGCCGAATTGGAAAATGCTTCCGACAGCATCTCTCAACTTGCCGTTCAAGGACCCAACGCAACAAAAGTTTTACAAAAATTGACCGATGTAAATCTTTCTGAAATCGGATTTTACACATTTAAAACAGGTGAATTTGCCGGTGTAAAAAATGTTATTATTTCAGCTACGGGCTATACCGGTGCCGGCGGTTTTGAATTATATATGTATAATAATGATGCCCTTAAAATTTGGGATGCCGTTTATGAAGCAGGCAAAGAATATGATATTAAACCTGCCGGACTTGCAGCTCGTGACACTTTAAGATTGGAAATGGGTTATTGCCTGTACGGAAATGATATTAATGATACGACCTCGCCCATCGAAGCCGGTCTCGGTTGGATTACCAAATTCAACGATAAAAATAAGTTTATCAATAATGCAAATCTTCTGAAACAAAAAGAAGACGGTCCGACCAAACGATTAAGAGGTTTTGAATTAATTGACAGAGGCATTCCTCGTCACGGATATGAAATTACCGATGCCGATGGAAACAGAATCGGAGAAGTGACTTCCGGAACGATGTCGCCGATGCTTAAAAAAGGAATCGGAATGGGCTATATTAATAAAGGACATTGGGCTTTCGGAAATACGATTTATATTAAAGTCAGAAATAAATTGTTAAAAGCCGAAATCGTTAAACTTCCGTTTTATAAAGGGTAAGTGATATGGTCAAAGTCATCGTCACCGGTTCGTAAACTTTGCCAAAGTTACAATTTGCAAAACCATAACATAATTAATTGTCAACAAAATAATTAGGGTATTTCAGGAAATGTAACTTTTTCTGAAAAACCGATTATTTTACAAGGTGCTGTATTCGACCTCAAAGAAATTTCGTAGTTTTCAAACGTATCGGAGCTAAAAAATAAAAGCTGTTTGAACGACCGGAGCGTGCGTAGGGAGTGAGTTCTTTTATTTTTGCGGAGAGACGTGTAGAAAACAAGAAATTTATTTGCAGTCTTGATTTTTGTTTCTTTGTATCAAGACAACTCCGAAGGACCTCAGCGAAGCTAAAGGAAGAAGAAAGAAAAACAGAAAAAATAAATTACCCCAAAAATAAACAAAATACGCATAATTTGGGGTAATTATTAAAATGGCAGCCATGTATTATCCTGAGTTTCAGCCATATAATACTTTCTGAATGTCCCTAATTAAACTGACAAAACTTTGGCAAAGTTATCATTTTCAAGTATTTATAAAAACTTACCGAACCTTTGATTGTATAACATCCCAAAAATAACAATTCGGCATAAACCATCATGCGCCGGCTGTTTGACAGCTCAAAAAGCTAAAGTTTATTTTTTTAATTCTTCAAGAATTTTAATCAATTCAACTTCTTGTTCTTTAGTAAACAAAGAAATACTTAAAGGCGGATATTTAAATTTGCCTTTCGGTGTTTTTACGGTAAACTGAACCGTTTTTCTGAAACCGCCGAGAATTGTCTTAAATTCATAATCGTAAAAATATGCTTTCGGCATTTCAAAAGCACGGTATTTTCGCAAAAAAGGGTGTGCCGTATAATACCTCACAACGGCTTTATTTCCGGTATATTCAATAAAAAAATAATCGGATTTTCTCAATAATAAAAACAAATAAACTAAAGCGATTATTAATACGGCAATCATATAACCGTATCCTGCCTGACGTTCAAAGCGATAATATACGGATAAAGAAAAAATTAATCCGAGCATAAGCATATAATAAATTTTTAATTTAGCTGTTTGTAATCGATTATCAATTTTCATTTGTATCGTTTATGTTATAAATTAATTCATTGATAAAATACAGAGTACCGTTTGTATAAACATTTTTTATTTTATTACTAAAATTTTATCTTTGTAAAATTAATTTTTTTTAAATAAATACACAATTTTAGTTTTCTAACAATTTCAAATATATATTATGATTAAAAGATTTTTAGCAGTATTCTTGGTATTTACTTTAATACTGAATACAACAACCGTAAAAGCAGACGGCGATGATGAAGGTATGTGGCTTCCGTTACTCGTTCAAAAGCTGAACATCAAAAAAATGCAGGCAATGGGCTTAAAACTTTCTGCCGAAGATATTTACAGTGTTAATAAAGGCAGCTTAAAAGATGCCGTTATTGCTCTTGACCACGGATCATGCTCCGGAGAACTCGTTTCACCCGACGGATTATTCCTGACAAACCATCATTGCGGATATGGTGAAATTCAAGCTCACAGTTCTGTTGAACACGATTATCTGACAGACGGTTTTTGGGCAATGTCGCGTGCCGAAGAACTTCCGAATCCCGGGAAAACAGTTTCCTTTTTAATCAGCATCACCGATGTTACCGAAAAAATCAACAAAGTTGTCAGTGACACTATGAATGAAACTGAACGCGGATTGGCCATTCAAAAATTATCTGAAGAATTGCAAGACGAAGCAATTAAAACATCAGGCAAAGATTGGTATGAAGCTAAAGTTCAACCTTTTTTTGCAGGAAACAGTTTTTATTTATTTATCTATGAAACATTTAATGATATTCGTTTAGTAGGTGCACCACCCTCATCAATCGGGAAATACGGTGCCGATACGGATAATTGGATGTGGCCCCGTCATACCGGCGATTTTTCCATGTTCAGAATTTATTGTGCACCCGACGGAAAACCGGCTGAATACTCAGAAGACAACGTTCCGTTTCATCCTAAAAAATTCTTCCCGATTTCAATAAAAGGAGAGAAAAAAGGAAATTTTGCCATGGTAATGGGCTATCCGGGAGGAACAACACGATATATGACTTCTTGGGGTGTTGAAAATGAAATGACGGTAACAAATGACATTCGAATTAAGCTCAGAGGTATCAAACAAGATATCATGAAAAAAGAAATGGATGCAAGTGATAAAGTTCGTATTCAATATGCTTCAAAATACTCTCGTTCAACGAACTACTACAAATATTCAATCGGTCAAAATAAAGGATTAAAAGCTTTAAACGTAATCGCAAAAAAACAAACGGAAGAAGCTGATATGACCAAATGGATTAACAAAAAGAAAGACAGAAAAGAAAAATACGGTGAAGCATTACCTTTAATTAAAAAATCAATTACAGCTTTAAAAGAATCAAATATTGCTTTTAACTATTGGATAGAAGGTTTTTGGTTGGGTCCCGAAATTATTAAAACATCATTACGCGGATTTTACGGCATTCAAAGAGCCGGAGATAAAGAAGATGCTTTAAAAGAAATAAAAGATAATCAAAAGAAGTTCTTTAAAGATTTTTATCAACCCATTGACAAACAAATATTTATTTCAATGTGTGAAACGTTTAATAAAGATATTCCGGAAAAATACCATCCTTCTTTCTTTGCCGATGTGAAAAAAGATTATGAAGGAAGTTTTTCAAAATATGCCGATTATCTCTATGCAAACTCCATTTTTATTGACCAAACAAAATTCAATAAAATGATGGAAAAACCGGATATAAAAACATTAAGTGAAGACCCGGGTGTTATAGTTGCTAATTCGGTATATGCATTATATATGTCAATTCAAAAAGAGACTAAAGACATCAATAATGATTTGCAAAAAGGAAGACGCCTGTATTTAGCTGCTTTACTTGAAAAAGAAAGTGATGTTGCTCATTATCCCGATGCTAATTCTACAATGCGTTTAACCTACGGAACAGTTGGTGATTATTCTCCGAAAGATGCCGTTATCTATAAGTATTATACAACTTTAAAGGGTTATATGGAAAAAGAGAATGTCGGTGCACCGAAAACCGATGAATTTTATGTACCGCAAAAATTAAAAGATTTGTATAAAGATAAAGATTACGGACCATACGGAATAAAAAATGCCAAAGGTGAAAAAGAAATGCGCGTTTGTTTCACGACAAATAACGATATTACCGGAGGTAACTCGGGAAGCCCCGTAATCAACGGAAACGGTGAACTAATAGGTATCGCATTTGACGGCAATTGGGAAGCCATGAGCGGCGATATTGCATTTGAACCCGAATTACAAAAATGTATTGATGTTGATATCCGCTTCGTATTATTTATTATTGACAAATATGCCGGAGCAAAACATTTAATCAAAGAAATGAAAATTATTAAATAGATTTTTATTAAAAAAATCATTAAGAGCTTACATTCATTTGTAAGCTCTTTTTTATTTGTAAATTTTGGCAAGGTTTTTATTCAATATATATTAATATTGTCAGGTTTATTGACAATAATCAAATTATGACTGATGAAAAAACTGAAACTCACACTCCTGTTAATTATCATTTTTGCAATAAAATTTAACAATATTTATGCGCAATGTATGGATTTTGTGACAAGTACAGGTTTTCAAATTTTAGATACGGCGAAATATGTTCCTGAAGGCAGATTTGATGCAATGACTCTCAGCCAAGGAGATTATTTAAAAGTCTATAAATCTTTTTTCAGAGGAAAAACATATCGTATTGTTATTTGTGCAGATAAAAATATTCCGAAATTAAATTTTAAGGTTCAATCAATGCAGGGAGAAATTATTTATGAAAATACTGCTGCTGAAAATTCAGAAACTTGGGAATATACTTCCGATAAAAATCAAAATCTGATTATTAAAGTCATTATACCCTCTGCCGAAAACACAAAACCGAAGTCAGGATGCGTTGCCGTAATTTTAGGTTATAAATTCTAAATAAAAAAACCTGCTCTTATAATAAAGCAGGTTTCATTATTTATTATAATTACAATATTAAACCAATCCTTGAGCAAGCATTGCATCAGCAACTTTAACAAAACCGGCAATATTTGCACCTTTCACATAATCAACCCATCCGTTTTCATCTGTTCCGTATTTTACACATGCATCATGAATATCTTTCATAATTAAATGCAATTTTTTATCTACATCTTCAGAAGACCAACCGTAACGCATTGAATTTTGGCTCATTTCTAATCCTGATACGGCAACACCGCCGGCATTAGATGCTTTTCCGGGTGAGTATAATATTTTAGCTTTATGAAAAATTTCAACCGCTTCCGGTGTACAAGGCATATTAGCACCCTCTCCTACACATATTACACCGTTATCAATTAATTTTTGAGCATTTTCTGCATTCAATTCATTTTGTGTGGCACAGGGTAATGCAATATCAACTTTTTGTTCCCACGGACGTTTTCCGGGGAAAAATTCAACTCCGAATTCTTCGGCATAAGGTGCAACAACGTCATTATTTGTGGCACGAAGTTCCAACATATAGTCAATTTTTTCACCTGAAATACCGTCAGGATCATAAACGTATCCGTCAGGACCTGAAATTGTTACAACTTTTGCTCCGAGTTCGGTTGCTTTTGTAACTGCACCCCAAGCTACATTTCCGAAACCGGATACAGCAACCGTTTTTCCTTTAAAACTATCGTTTTTTGTTGCCAACATATTTTGTGAAAAATACACATTCCCGAAACCGGTTGCTTGCGGACGCATTAAACTGCCGCCCCATTCTCTGCCTTTTCCGGTAAGAACACCGGTAAATTCATTTCGTAATCGTTTATATTGACCGAATAAGTAACCTATTTCTCTTCCGCCTACACCGATATCACCGGCAGGAACATCCGTATCCGGACCGATATGTCTGAAAAGTTCACTCATAAAACTTTGACAGAAACGCATAATTTCATTATCCGATTTTCCTTTAGGGTTAAAATCAGAACCACCTTTTCCGCCACCCATCGGCAGAGTCGTTAAACTGTTTTTTAAGACTTGTTCAAATCCTAAAAATTTCAAAATACTTAATGTTACACTCGGATGAAATCGCAATCCTCCTTTGTAGGGACCGATAGCACTGTTAAATTCGATTCGGTATCCTTTGTTGATACGGAATTCACCTTTATCATCTTGCCAAGGAACTCGGAACATAACCGTTCTTTCGGGTTCAACCATACGTTCCAAAATTTTAGCATCCGCATATTTCGGATTTTCTTCAATAAACGGAATAATAACTTCGGCAACTTCTTTTACTGCTTGATGAAATTCTTTTTCACCCGGATTTTGAGCAATTACGCTCTCCATAAATTTATTTATTTTTTCAGTCATTACAATTTATTTTTACAATGATTATGCAGCAAAATTATACATTTTTATTTATATCAAACATCTTTTTGACGAATAAAATCACCCAGCTTATTTAACTGGATTACAGATAATTACAACTTTATTAAAGATGTTAAACAACAGACATTGATAAATATCACATTTTTGAATATTTAAAAACCGGAACATTTGATATCAGTAAAAATAAATTATTATAGAAATATTGCAAAAATCACTTGCCGTTAATAAAAAGTTTTTCATTTTTGCACGCTTTTTAAAAATACGTATATTTGATAACTTATAAAAATTAACATTATGGAATTCAGTATAATTGATATTTTATCTGTTTTTATGGTCTTATTTGCCGTAATTGATATTTTCGGCTCCATCCCTCTTATTATAGATATGAAAGCGAAGGGAAATAAAATAGAAGCCGGAAAAACAACCTTAATTTCTTTTTTAATATTAACATTATTTCTTTTTGTAGGAGAAGCATTGCTTAAAGTATTCGGGGTAGATATCGAATCGTTTGCTATTGCCGGTTCTTTTATTATCTTCTTTTTGGCTTTGGAAATGGTTCTCGATATTGAAGTTTTTAAAGGAAATACCGGAACTGACAGTGCTTCCGTTGTTCCTCTTGCATTTCCGATTATTGCCGGTGCAGGAAGTATTACGACCTTGCTTTCTTTAAGAGCCGAATATTCGTACCTTAATATTATGATTGCTTTGTTGCTTAACATGATTGTGGTATTTATTGTTTTGAGGACAACCAAGTATATTGAAAAAATGCTCGGACAAACAGGAATTACCATCCTAAGAAAAATATTCGGTATTATATTATTGTCAATTGCCATAAAACTGTTTATGTCGAATATTGCAAGTTCGGTGGCAACACATTTCCCGGGCTTAATAGAAAAATTAGGAAGTTAAACCTAAAGAATTTTATTTTTACAAACATTAACCATAACTTTACAAAAATATTTAACAAAAACCGAAAATCATGCAAAATATTGATAACTATAACTTTACAGACAAAAAAGCCATCGTAAGAGTTGATTTTAACGTCCCCTTAAACGCCAATTTTAAAGTAACGGACAACACAAGAATTGTTGCGGCATTACCAACCGTTAAAAAAATTGCTTCGCAAGGAGTGGTTATTTTAATGTCGCATCTCGGCAGGCCGAAAGCCAAAGAAGAAAAATTTTCTCTGAAACATATCGTCCCGGAACTTTCAAAACTTCTCGGCAAAAACGTACAATTTATTGATGATTGCATCGGCGAAAACGTAAAAGCTAAAGTCGCGGCACTTAAAAACGGCGATGTTTTATTGCTCGAAAACTTAAGATATTATCCCGAAGAAAAAAAAGGCGATAAGGCATTTGCAAAACAACTTGCCGAACTTGCCGACGTCTATGTTAATGATGCTTTCGGAACGGCACACCGTGCACATGCCTCTACAACAATCATTGCACAATTTTTCCCTGATGATAAAATGTTCGGATACTTAATTGAAAAAGAACTTAAAAGTTTACAAAAAGTATTAACCGAACACGAAAAACCCTTTACGGCAATTCTCGGCGGAGCAAAAGTGTCTTCTAAAATTATTGTTATTGAAAAATTACTCGAAAAAGTTGATAATTTAATTATTGCCGGCGGCATGACTTATACATTTATTAAAGCACAAGGCGGAAACATCGGCTCTTCATTAGTTGAAGACGATTATCTCGATATGGCAAAAGAACTTATCATTAAAGCAAAGACATCAGGCATTAATTTAATCCTTCCGATTGACAGTGTAAATGCCGATAAATTTGCCGAAGATGCAAATACAGAAACAACTGCAGTAAATGAAGTTAAAGACAATTGGATGGGTTTGGACATCGGACCCGAAACCGTAAAATTATTTTCCGATATTATCTTAAACTCTAAAACCGTACTTTGGAACGGACCTGCCGGTGTTTTTGAAATGGATAAATTTGCTCAAGGCACCATTAAAATTGCCGAAGCATTGGCAGAAGCCACGTCAAAAGGTTGCTATACATTAGTCGGCGGCGGTGATTCTGTTGCTGCCGTTAAAAAATATCATTTGGATGATAAAGTCAGTTACGTATCAACCGGCGGCGGTGCCATGCTCGAATTTCTTGAAGGAAAAGATTTACCGGGAATTGCTGCAATGAAAAACTAAACCACTACGGATTAAAAATCCATAAGTTTGGTAACAAGCGAATGAAATTCGTTTAACAAAAAATTATGAATTGATTTGAGAACATCGATTAACGAATAACGATTTTTGAAGTAAAAACAATATTTTGAACAATACTTACCTCTTATTTATGAGATTCTTCATAATTCTTAAATCGTTAATCCTTATTCGATATTCAAAAAATATTTATAGAAACTAAAGTAACTGCAATAAAATTGCAGAGTTTTAACTTAAAAATAGAAAATAAACACATAACGCTCCGAAAGGAGCGTTTTTATTATTCAAAGAAATCTTCCAAATCACGCCGGTCTTTTTTAGTCGGTCTGCCGGTTCCGCGCTCGCGATTTAAAGCTGTTTTTTTATTTATTATATCAAGCGTATCCAGATATTCTTTGGGCGTAATTTCTTCTAAGTAATCCTGAACCAATTTAGCTCCTACTCTGTTATGAAGGATTTGTTTGATACGATAGATTCTGAATACCGGCGGCTGTTTAATTTTAAATTCATCGCCTTTCTGAATTGTTCGGGAAGGTTTTAAAAAAGTATCCTCAATACTCACCAATTTTTTCTTACACGCCTCGGCAGCTTTACTTCTGGTTTTATACAATCGAACTGCCCAAAGAAATTTGTCGATGCGTTCAGTCGGATTGCTCATCTTTCGTTTGTAATTTTATTAACTCTGCCTCGAAATCGTATTTATTGTTAAAAAAATTCATGGTTCTTTCCATACCGATTGTACCGAAATTTTTAATCGCACCAATCATTTTTTTAATCCGTTCAGGAAGCAATTTTTTTTCATCATCATTCCAATCATTCAACACATAATCAACTTGAGTCCCTTTATGAAAAGAATCACCGATACCGAAACGCAAGCGATTAAAATTTTGATGTCCGACAACAGCAATGATATCTTTCAAACCGTTATGGCCACCGTCTCCGCCGTTTTTTTTCAAGCGTATCGTACCGAAAGGAAGAGCTAAATCATCAACAATAACCAGAGTATTTGCTGTATCTGTTTTTTCTTTTTTCATCCAATAATCAACCGCCTTACCGCTTAAATTCATATAAGTCATCGGTTTTACCAGAACAAATATTCTGCCTTTAAACTTAATTTTAGCAACATCGGCATAACGCTTATGCTCAAAAACAGCATCGGACGCTTCAGCAAAAGCGTCCAATACCTTAAATCCTGTATTATGTCTTGAGTCGGCATATTTTTCACCGGGATTTCCCAGACCGACAATAAGATACTTCATCTTATTATCTTCATTCTCCTTTTGTGTATTCTTTTTTTTGAAAAGCCACATCAAGGAAATATTAAATTATTCTTTGGTATCTTTTTCTTCGGTTGCTGATTCTTCGCCTTCAGCTCCTTCTTCTCCTTCTTCTCCTTCTTCTCCTTCTTCAATTTCATCCATAGCTTTAGCTAAACGTGTAACATTTACACTAACGACAACAGACTGCGGATCAAGAAATTCCAAATCTTCATGTTCTGCATTCAAATCATCAATTCTTAAGGCTTCTCCGATACCGATATCCGTAACATCAATATCAACAGTATCGGGCATATTTTCAGCCGTTGCTTTTACTAATAATTTTCTTCTGTTTACCTGTAAAACACCACCTTCTTGTACTCCTTTTGACAATCCGGAAGTCGTAACGGGAACATTAATTTTAAATGCCTTTGATGTATCAATTCTGTAAAAATCAATGTGCTGAATTTCATCTGTTACCGGATGAAAATCAACTGTTTGCATAATTGCCTGACATTCTTTTCCTTCAATATTTAAATTAACGATAAAGGAATGCGGAGTAAAAACCAATTTTCTGAAATCATTTTTATGCGCATGAAAATGTATGTTTTCTTTAATTTGTCCGTATAATACACAAGGGACATGATCTTGCCTTCTTAATTGTTTCGTTGCTTTTTTACCGATTACTTTTCGGGCTTCAGCTTTAATCTCTATTGATTTCATGTTAAATGTAATTTGTGCTACTCAGGTTTAAGAAAAAACTTCTTTGTGAAGATAAAGCTCTTAACCTCCATCACACGATTAAAAATATGCTTTTGAAAATTGAGCGGCAAAAGTAAGAAAAAATATTTGTGACGCAAATTTTTTTATTTATCCTTAAAATCCGCAAGTCATCGTATCATTTTGTTGATAAACAGAGGATTAAATACAAATTAGTTTCACTTAAATTAAAACAGTGATACGATGATTATCAGCATTTTAGCTTTTATCTTTCGGATATGAAGTTTTCCTTTAATTTAGGAAAAATTCTGTTAAAAGATTGATAATCATTGAATGAATAATTCAATTGAAACTGAATAAATTCATACCGGGACTCGCAGATTGACGAATTCTATAAAAAACTTGAACTAATCGACTGGTAATGATAAACTTTATCAACAACCTCAGCAAATACATCAGCGACAGATAGGATTTTAATTTTTGAAGATTCTTTTTTCAAAGGAATGGTATCCGAAACAATCAATTCTTTTAATTTTGAATTTTCGATACGTTCATAAGATTCACCGGATAATACAGGATGCGTTATTACCGCTCTGACACTTATTGCTCCGTTTTCCAGCAACACTTCAGCGGCCTTTACAATAGTTCCTGCCGTATCAATAATATCATCTACTATAATCACATTTTTACCTTTTACATCACCGATAATCCGCATTTCACTGACGACATTTGCTTTTTCTCTTGCTTTATAGCCAATCACCATGGGGGCTTTCAGAAATTTTGCATACGCATTTGCACGTTTTGTTCCGCCGGTATCGGGAGATGCTATTGCAATGTTTTCGAGTTTTAAATTTTTTAAATATGGAATAAAAACAGCCGAAGCAAATAAGTGATCAACCGGGACATTAAAAAAACCTTGTATTTGATCGGCATGCAAATCCATCGTTATTATACGATCGGCACCGGCAGCTGTTAATAAATCCGCAACCAATTTAGCTCCGATTGCAACACGCGGACGATCTTTTCTGTCTTGACGTGCAAAACCGAAATACGGTATTACGGCAACGACTTTATAGGCAGAAGCTCTTTTTGCGGCATCAATCATTAATAATAATTCAAATAAATTATCTGTCGGTTGAAACGTTGATTGAACGATAAAAACAAAATTCCCTCTGACCGTTTCATCATAGCCGGGTTGATATTCCCCGTCACTGAATTTTGTTATAAACGATTTTCCCAGTTCCGTACCATAACTTTTTGTTATTTGCTCGGCAAGATATTTCGAAGATTGTCCTGAGAAGATTTTTATATCTGAATGCATAATAATGAAGTATAAAATGAAGGTTTAATCTGTCATTTGCAAAGTTAAAACTTTTTATTAAATGCATAAGCTTTTATGTCAGTTCAAAATAATTTCTTTGTTTAATATTTTCTCAGGCATTAATATAAAAATTTAACAAATCAATTTTGAGTCCACTCCGAAAAGTCAAAAAGTGATAATTTAGTTATCCGATGAATTTTTAATTAGCTGACTACCAGTATAACTGAATATCAGCATTTTGCAAAATCATTCATCGGATGACTTTTCAGAGTGGACTCAACTTTTATAATTTACATTTAAAATATCTGAAATAATGAAGTATTTATACTCTAAATCTATATTTGTAAAGTTCTTATTATCTGATAATTATTTCCAAACTTTAATAACTGTTTTTAATTGAAAATGTTTGTGCCGAAACAAAAAAAACAACATATATATAAGGTGTCTATGTTTCACCAAAAATCCCTTTAAAATAAAGAATTATCTTTCTGACTGTTTTCATAGCCTTCATCAATCAATAAATTCTGTTTTTTGGATGCTTCTACAGCCAAAAAATCACAACGTTCATTTTCGGGAATATTGGCATGCCCTTTTATCCAAACCAAGGTCACTTGATGTTTTTGATAAATCTTCAAAAAACGTTTCCACAAATCCGGATTTTTTTTCTTTTTAAATCCTTTTTTCTCCCATGAAAAAACCCAGCCCTTTTCTACGGCATCTACTACATAAGAAGAGTCAGAATAAACGGTAACATCACTGCCTTCATTTTTTAATGCTTCCAAACCGATAATTACCGCCAAAAGTTCCATACGATTGTTGGTCGTTAAACGATAACCTTCCGATAATTCTTTTCGATGTTTTCCGGCAAGCATTACTGTACCGTATCCTCCGGGACCCGGATTCCCGCGTGATGCTCCGTCGGTATATATAACAATTTTCATATGTTTACGAACTGTTTAAAATAAATCATATTATTGCAAAAATATAAAATTCAAGATTAATGAATAATTTTATTTTTTTTTATAATATTAATCATTTAATTTTTCAATATATAAATATATGTTAATTTTGTGATGTATTTCACAATTTATTGTATATTATGTCAAATGTCATTAAGATTAAACGCGGGCTGGATATAAAATTAGTCGGCGTTCCGGAAAAAGAACTTAAAGAAATAACATCCTCAAAATCATACGGAATAAAACCCACGGATTTTCCCGGTATTACACCTAAAGTTGTTTCCAAAGTTGATACCGATGTTAAAGCAGGCACAACTCTTTTTTTCGACAAATATAATCCTGACGTAGTCTTTACGTCTCCCGTAAGCGGAAAAATCACGGCAATAAATCGAGGCGAACGAAGACGAATTTTAGAATTTGTGATTGAGCCCGACGGAAAAAATGAAAGCGAGACATTTATAAAAAACAAACCTGAAAATCTCAGCAGAGAAGAAATTAAAGAAAGCATTCTGAACAGCGGATGTTGGCCTTTTATTCGTCAACGTCCGTTTAATATTATACCAAAACCGGAAATTACACCGCGAGATATTTTTATTACAAGTTTTAATTCGGCACCTCTGACCGCTGATTTAAATTTTATTGTTAAAAATGATTTTTCGGCATTTCAAACAGGCGTTAATGCTCTGACAAAATTAACCGACGGGAAAGTGTATTTGGGCATTAAAGCCGGAGAAATTTCAAATCAATTTACGAACACGGCAAATGCTGAAAAATATGAATTTTCAGGACCCCACCCTGCAGGAAATGTCGGTATTCAAATCAATAAAATAAAACCTGTTAACAAAGGAGAAGTTGTTTGGACCCTCAATGCTGCCGATGTTATTATTATCGGAAAATTATTTGAAACCGGAGTATATAACCCGATGCGTATCATTGCATTAGCAGGTTCTGAGATTGAACATCCGAAATATTACAAAACCTTGCTCGGCACTAAATTATCAGATATTACAAACGGGCAAATTAAAAATAAAGACATTAAAAAGCGATTTATTTCCGGAGATATTCTCAGCGGTGAAAAAATTTCAGAAAATGATTATATCGGATTTTACGATACAACCATATCCGTTATTCCGGAAGGAGATAAACCGGAATTTTTCGGTTGGGCAAAACCCGGACTTAAAAAATTCAGCTTTTCAATAACCTTTTACAGTTGGTTATCACCGAATCAAGAACGCAATTTAGATTCCAATCTTCACGGCGGCGAAAGACCTTTTATCGTTACCGGTGAATTGGACAAAGTATTTCCTATGGATATTTTTCCGCTGCAATTGATTAAGTCTGTTTTGATTAAAGATTTGGATTTAATGGAAGAACTCGGAATATATGAAGTAGCGGAAGAAGATTTTGCTTTATGCGAAGTAATAAATACGTCAAAAATCGAAATTCAGAAAATTATAAGAGACGGTTTTGATTTTGCAATTAAAGAACTCGGATAATAAAATTATAAAAAACTATTTCAAAAGAATTTTACATATATTATTAATATGAAAGGTTTAGAAAAATACATAAACAAAATAAAACCTAATTTTGAAAAAGGCGGGAAACACGAAAAATGGGGTTCCGTTTTTGAAAGTTTTGAAACATTTATATTTGTTTCTTCAAAAACAGCTCCCAAACGAGGTGCTCACATTCGTGATGCCATAGACAGTAAACGTTTAATGAGTATCGTTGTAATGGCTCTTGTTCCCGCAATGTTGTTCGGAATGTGGAATGTCGGTTATCAACATTTTTTATCCCTGGGAACGGATGCCGGTTTTTGGCAAGAATTTATTCACGGTTTTATTAAAGTACTTCCGATTATTCTGGTTTCATACATTGCCGGTTTGGGTACCGAATTTGTCTTTGTTTACATAAAGAAAAAAGAAATTGAAGAGGGCTTTTTAGTTTCAGGATTATTAATCCCTTTAATTGTACCGGTTGATATTCCCCTGTGGATGGTTGCCGTTGCTACAATTCTTGCCGTTATCTTGGGAAAAGAAGTTTTCGGAGGAACAGGGATGAATATTTTTAATCCGGCTTTGCTTGCTCGCGCATTCTTATTTTTCGGATATGCAAAAAAAATGTCCGGTGATAAAATTTGGATTTCAGGACTGGAAAAAGGACAAAATATTATTGACGGGTTTTCGGGAGCAACTCCCTTATCTCAATTTGCCGGTGCTACAAAAGAAGAAATTGCCGACGGAGGATTTAAAATTATTGACGGTTTGCACAACAATATTGTTTCTGCCTACGATATGTTTATGGGTTGGATTCCCGGTTCAATCGGTGAAACATCAACTTTAATGATTTTAATCGGAGCCGTAATTTTAATTTATACAGGTGTTGCAAGTTGGAAAATCATGCTTTCCGGATTTTTAGGTGCTTCGGCATTAGGTCTGTTACTCAATGTATTACCTGACGGCTTAAATCCTTATTTCGAATTACCTTTTTATTATCACTTAGTTTCGGGCGGTTTGGCATTCGGGATTGTTTTTATGGCAACCGATCCGGTTACATCAGCACAAACAGAAAAAGGAAAATGGATTTACGGATTTTTAATCGGTGTGCTGATTATCATTATTCGTGTATTCAATCCCGGTTACCCCGAAGGTACGATGTTAGCCATTTTATTTATGAATGCTTTTGCACCGCTCATTGACCATTACATTATCAGAGGAAATGTAAAAAAACGTTTGAAACGTTTAAAAGTGAAATCATAAAAAAAGAATAACTCCGTACTTTAATGCAGAGAAACAAAAAAAAGCAAAACATTAACAATAAAAGAAAGTATAAATACAAATATTTGAAAAATGAAATTAGATACAAACAGTAATTTATACACATTTATATACGCCTCGGTGCTGGTAATTGTTGTCGCAGCAGCTTTAGCTTTTACGGCAGTAAAATTAAAACCGATGCAAGATAAAAATATCAGAGTCGAGAAAATGCAAAATATTCTGCAATCAATCGGCATAAATGCAAATTTTGAAGAAGCGGAAAAACTATATAATTTACATATTACAAATTCTTATGCCGTGAATTCAAAAGGCGAAAAACTAAAAAATGTGAATGCTTTTGATATTAATTTAAAAATTCAATATAAAGAAAAGCTCGAAAATCGAATTCTTCCTGTTTATGAAGCAAAAACGGATGACGATTCCGTAAAAATAATAATCCCCTTAAGAGGGAAAGGACTTTGGGGACCTATTTGGGGCTATTTTGCTTTGAATGATGATTATAACACCATATACGGAGCCGTATTTAACCACAAAGGAGAAACACCCGGATTAGGAGCGGAAATTGCAACACCGGAATTTCAAAAACAATTTAACGGAAAAACACTTTTTGAAGGTAATCAATTTGTATCAATTACGGTTTACAAAGGAGGAAAAGGTTCAGCTCTGAAAGCCGGTGATACAAAACACGGTGTTGATGCTGTTTCGGGAGGAACTATCACCAGCAAAGGCTTAGAAGGAATGGTTAAAGATGACTGGCTTTTTGCATATAAAAACTTCTTGGCAAAAAATAAAAAATAATATTTCTTGATTAAAATTATTGAAACATAAACACAATGGGAAAAAATCTAAAATTAGTTACAGACCCTTTAAATCTTAACAATCCTATAACTGTTCAAGTCTTGGGAATTTGCTCTGCACTTGCGGTAACCGTAAAATTAATGCCGGCAATTGTTATGTCAATGTCAGTAATTGCTGTTCTTGCTTTTGCAAACGTTATTATTTCATTACTCCGAAATACCATCCCTTCTCGAATACGAATCATTGTTCAATTGGTTGTAATTGCGACATTAGTTATTATTGTAGATCAAATTTTAAAAGCTTATGTTTATGACATCAGCAAACAGCTTTCGGTATTTGTAGGATTAATTATTACCAACTGTATTATTATGGGACGTTTGGAAGCATTTGCATTAGGAAATAAACCCATCCCTTCTTTTCTTGACGGTATCGGAAACGGTGCCGGTTATGCCGTTATTTTAATTATTGTTTCAGCCGTAAGAGAATTTTTCGGCTCGGGTTCGATTGCCGGATTTAAAATTATTCCGCAAAGTTTTTATGATTTCGGATATTCAGATAACGGTTTGATTATTCTTCCGCCGATGGCATTAATAATTGTCGGTGTTATCATTTGGGTTCAAAGAAGCAGAACAAGAGAACTTATTGAAGAAAAATAAATACAATTATAATTATTGAAAATTAAAGAAAATGCAAGAATATATAAACATCTTCATCAAATCCATTTTTATCGACAATATGATCTTTGCCTATTTTTTGGGCATGTGTTCATACCTTGCTGTCTCAAAGACAGTTAATACAGCAACCGGGCTCGGAATTGCGGTTATTTTCGTTCTGGGAATTACCGTTCCCGTTAACTGGTTACTTGAAAATTACATTCTTAAAAAAGGGGCTTTAACATGGTTACTCGGTGACGAAGCAACAAGTATCGATTTGGAATTTTTAAGTTTCATTATGTTTATTGCCGTTATTGCCTCAATGGTTCAATTGGTAGAAATGGTGGTGGAAAAATTTGCACCTGCATTATACACTTCTCTCGGAATATTTCTTCCGTTAATTGCCGTAAACTGTGCCATCCTCGGAGGAGCATTATTTATGCAGGAACGAGATTATTCTTCAATCGGTGAAGCAACCGTTTTCGGACTGGGTTCCGGAATCGGATGGTTTCTGGCAATTGTCGGGATTGCAGCAATCAGAGAAAAGATACGCTATTCAAACATTCCGGCTCCGTTAAGAGGTATCGGTATCACATTTATTGCTACCGGCCTTATGGGTATTGCATTTATGACCTTTATGGGAATTAAATTATAAAATTAAATAACTGTTTAAACAATAATATTTTTCAAATATGTTCATATTAGAAGTTCAGCAATCTGTTTCAGAAATTATTACAATAAGTGTTCTTGCATTTTTGATAATTATATTACTTTTGGTTGTAATTTTACTGATTGCCAAAGCAAAATTGTTACCCTCCGGTGAAGTTACCATTAACATTAATGATGATGAAGAACATCAATTAACGGTTTCCCCCGGAAACACGCTGTTATCAACTTTACAAAACAATAAAATACTCCTTCCGTCTGCTTGCGGAGGCGGCGGAACTTGCGGTATGTGCGAATGTGAAGTACTTGAAGGTGCCGGTGAAATTCTTCCGACCGAAAAACCGTTTTTTACCCGTAAAGAAATAAAAGAACACAAACGATTGGCTTGTCAGGTTAAGGTAAAAGAAAATATGAAAATTCATATTCCGCAAGAAATAATGGGAATTAAAAAATGGGAATGTGAAGTTGTTTCAAATAAAAATGTTGCCACATTTATCAAAGAATTTGTTGTTCGTTTACCGGAAGGCGAAACACTTGATTTCCGTTCCGGCGGCTACATTCAAATTGATGTCCCGAAACTGACCGTTAATTTTAAAGATTTTGATATTGAAAAAGAGTACCACGAAGATTGGGACAAATTTAATATGTGGGATTTAATCATGAAAAATCCCGAAGAAACATACCGTGCATACTCCATGGCAAATCATCCTGCCGAAGGAAACATCGTCATGTTGAACATAAGAATTGCCACTCCGCCGTGGGACAGATCAAAAGGTGCATTTATGAACGTAAATCCGGGAATTTGTTCTTCCTATATTTTTTCACGAAAACCGGGTGATAAAGTGATGATTTCAGGTCCTTACGGAGAATTCTTCATTAAAGATACCGACAATGAAATGATGTTTATAGGAGGCGGTGCCGGCATGGCTCCGATGCGTTCGCATATTTTTGACCAATTTAAAACCAAGAAAACAAATCGTAAAGCAACTTTCTGGTACGGAGCACGTTCCTTTAGAGAAGTTTTTTACGAGGATGATTTTAACGGAATTGCTGCCGAAAATGATAATTTTGAGTGGCACTTGGCACTCTCCGAACCTTTAGAAAGCGATAATTGGACCGGACCGACCGGTTTTATCCATCAGGTTATTTATGATATGTATCTTAAAAATCATGAAGAACCCGAAGATATTGAATATTATCTTTGCGGACCGCCAATGATGAATTCTGCCGTTGAAAAAATGTTATATGATCTCGGTGTTCCGAGAGAAAATATTATGTTTGACGATTTCGGCGGATAAAATACAAGCGAAAAAAACAGAAACCGCATCTTTATAAATAAGATGCGGTTTTTTAACGCTCTTTTTTAAACGGACTTTCACGAATCTGCTGTTATTGTACAAACATACTTAAACCAAAAAGTTTTCTATCTTTATGAAAATTTTATTCTCTAAAGATGATAATTAATTGGGATTTTATGTTAGATATCAGCATTTTAGGTGCTGCTTTATTTTTTGCAACTATTTTACGTTCTAAAATTAAAATATTGCAAAAATTTATGGTTCCGAATAATATCTTAGCCGGCTTTCTGTTACTTGCAATCGGTACGGGAGGTTTTGGTTTAATTGAAACTTCATCGGAGCGTTTCGGCAACTATGTTTATCATTTATTGGCAATTGTTTTTATTGCAATGACACTGCGAAAATCTGAAAATAAAAGTTCTAAAAGCACTTTTGCCATGGGACTTGTGATGTCGGTAGGAACAGGAATTCAAACCGGTATCGGATTAATCATTGCATATATTTTCATGCAAACGCTGATGCCGGATTTATTTCCTACATTCGGATACTTTTTAATGTTAGGATTTTCTCAAGGACCGGGACAAAGTTATTCTCTCGGAAAATCTTGGGAATTATCCGGTTTTGAAAATGCCGGAGATATCGGTTTAACATTTGCTGCCGTGGGATATATTTGGGCTGCACTTATCGGCGTTTTGGTAATTTATTATTTAAAGAAAAAGTATTACAGCAAAACACATGCGGGTTATACGTCCTCCGAAAATCAAAAAAAAGGTGTTATAAAAGAACTTAAAGAACAGCCCAGTGCCGGAAATTTAACAACGGATACAGCAGCCATCGACGGTTTTTCTTTTCAAATTGCAACCGTTATATTCGTCTATCTCCTGACATTCTTGTTTTTAAAAGGTTTGGAAAAAAGCTTGTTATCGATTAATGACGACAGTAAAATTATGCATCAATTAGTTAATACGGCTTGGGGTTTGCATTTTATTTTTGCTGCATTCATTGCCGTTTTGGTTAAAAAAATTATTTATAAATTGGGTTGGGGAAATTTACTTAATAACGGATTATTAACCCGGATATCCGGTGTCTCTTTAGATTTTATGGTAACGGCATCCATCGCTGCCATTTCAATTCCCGTTGTGATACAATATACCGGTATTATACTTACAATGAGCACAATAGGCGGTTTATTTACCGTTTATTTCGTTTTTCATGAGATCAGGAGATCCGGTTTAAATCACCCTTTCGAACGAATTGCCGGATTATTCGGCACTTTAACCGGAACCTTATCTTCGGGTTTAACATTGATACGTATTTTAGATAAAGATTTTACGACAAATGCGGCACACGACCAAGTATTCGGTGCCGGAATAGCAGCCCCTTTTATTGCCCCTCTGATACTAAGTGTTATCGTTCCTCTTTTGGGAATGAATACTTCAAATCCCGATTTATATTTTTTACTCACATTAGGCGGAATTTTTATTTATATTTCCGTTTTATACTTTATTTGGAGACGGTATACTAAAGTATTTAAGAGGAAAAGGAAAAACCGATCTTATAAATAAAAATTTCTCATCATTTAAATTTATTCCTTCATCGGATTTTTTGCTTTCTTTTTTTCAACAATCAAACAAAAAATTCCGCTAATTATTATTTAATTGTTAATTTTATATGCTCAAAACCATAAAAGCGTTACTATGTATAAAAACATCGAAAACAGCAGGCATATAGCAATATCAGGGAATATCGGTTCCGGAAAAACAACTTTAACGGATATTTTGTCAAAGCATTATAAATGGGAAGCGCGTTTTGAAGATGCCGATGAAAATCCGTATTTAAGTGATTTTTATGAAGATATGCAACGGTGGTCATTCAGTCTTCAAGTGTATTTTTTAAACAGCCGTTTTAATCAGGTTATCGACATCCGAAAATCCGGAAGAACCGTTATTCAAGATCGAACAATTTATGAAGATGCTCGAATATTTGCACCGAATCTGCACGGTATGGGATTGATGCCTACCAGAGATTATGAAAATTATCAAAGTTTATTCAAATTAATGAGTTCCTTTATTCAACCGCCGGATTTATTAATTTATTTACGTGCCGACATACCGAAACTTGTAAAACAAATACAAGCACGCGGCAGAGATTATGAAAACAGCATACGTATTGATTACCTTACACGGCTAAACGAACGCTATGAAGCATGGATTACCGATTACGATCTCGGGAAATTAATGATTCTCGATGTTAACGATAAAGATTTTGCTAATAATCCGAAAGATTTAAGTGAAGTCATTGATAAAATTGATGCTGAACTTTTCGGAATTTTTTAAAGAGTGTAATCTAAAAAGGACAATTTTGCGAAAATAGGTGCATAGCATCTTTTTTAATAAACTGATTATAATTCAAATAAACTTCAATTATTGTGCAAAATCAAATGCTTTGCACCTTTTTAAACCGGACTCTTTAAATAATTAAAATAATTGTTGTCCGATTAATGTAAGAATATGCAAAATACAAAACATATATTTTCTATATTGCTGTATGTAAGTTATTTAACAAGGACTTAAGTCCTTGTTTGTGTTTGTTTTTTATTTTAACCCCCGACTTAAGTCGGGGGCTGAAACAAACCGCCGACACAGGGTTTTAACCCGTTAATAAAATTTTAATCAGATAACAATGAATTAATATGATAAAAACGAAACTTACCGAACTTTTCAATATTGATTTACCGATTATTATGGCTCCGATGTTTTTGGTTTCCGATGAAAACATGGTAAAAGCAGCAGTAAAAAATCATATTATCGGAACATTTCCGACATTGAACTACCGTGAACCGGAAAAATTAGATGCCGTTCTTAAAAATCTGAATCAGTTCCTGAAAGAAACTGAAAATCCCGGAACATACGGAGTAAATCTGATTACTCAAAAATCAAATCCGTATTACAAAAAACATTTAGAAATCTGTATTAACAATAAAGTTCCTTTCTATATAACGTCTCTCGGTAACCCAAAAGATGTTATTGAAGAAGTTCATAAATACGGGGCAAAAGTTTTTTGTGATGTTACCAATTTAATACATGCCGAAAAAGTTATCAGCTTGGGAGCAGACGGAATTATTGCCGTAGGACAAGGAGCCGGAGGACATGCCGGACCCGAACCGCTTCAAATATTAATACCTGCCTTAAAAGAACGATTCCCCGAAACTCTTATAATTGCAGCAGGCGGTATCAGTACAGGGAACGCATTGCATTCCGTTCTTATTTTGGGAGCAGCCGGAGCATCTGTCGGCACAAGTTTTATTGCAACGGAAGAGGCACCCGTTTCCGATGATTATAAAAATGCCGTCGTTCATGCAAAGACCGAAAATATCGTTATGACAACACGTATTTCCGGAACTCCGAGCACCATAATTAATACCGCTTATGCCAAAAAAATCGGATACAGGCAAAATTGGTTTGAAAGAAGCTTATCACAAAATCCGCGAACAAAAAAATATTTTAAAATGCTCGTCCAAATAAAAGGGATGAAAAAATTAGAAAAATCCGTAAAACCGGGGAATTATAAAAATTTGTGGATTGCCGGAAAATCCGTTCAATTTATAAATGAAATCCTCAGTATTGAAAATTTAATTCTCAAAATAAAAAAAGAATTATCCGACAGCATTTCTGCTCATAAATTCTAAAATTCAGCAATTTTTAATCAACTGATTCCCTGAGTTATAACTTATGTTTTCAACTTTGCAAACAAATTATTGTTAATAACTATTGCCGGTTAATAAAATAGTTTTATTTTTGCAGTCCGAAAATTCTTGACGGAACAGATATAAATCAAAAAAAAGAAAAAGTGGATACTTTAAGTTATAAAACAATTTCGGCAAACAATGCCACTGCAAAGAAAGAATGGATACTCGTGGATGCAGAAGGAGAAACTTTAGGAAGATTATCTTCAATCGTTGCAAAATTTTTAAGAGGTAAATACAAAACAAACTTTACTCCTCATGTTGATTGCGGAGATAATGTTATTGTTATTAATGCAGAAAAAGTGCAACTTACCGGAAAAAAATGGACTGACAAACGTTATTTCAGTCATACCGGGTACCCCGGAGGTCAACGAATTATAAACCCTGCTGATTTATTAGCAAAAAAACCGATTGCTTTAGTTGAGAAAGCGGTAAAAGGCATGTTACCTAAAAATAAATTGGGAAGTGCTTTATACCGAAATTTATATGTTTATGAAGGATCAGAACATAACCAAGAAGCACAAAAACCGAAAAAAATTGACATCAATTCAATAAAATAATATGGATACAGTAAACGCAACAGGAAGAAGAAAAGCTTCAATCGCCAGAATTTATCTGAAAGACGGAAAAGGAAATATTACTGTCAACAAAAAAACGCTTGATGAATATTTCACAATCGATGAACTGAAATATCAAATATTAAGACCGTTTTCAGTTGTTGAAGCTGAAGGAAAATATGATCTTATCGTCAATTTAAAAGGCGGCGGTTTTAAAGGACAAGCTGAAGCATTAAGACTGGCTATTTCCAGAGCATTGGTGAAAATTAATCCGGATGATAAATCAGCTTTGAAAAAAGAAGGATTCTTAACGAGAGATGCCAGAGTTGTTGAAAGGAAAAAACCGGGACAACCAAAAGCTCGTAAAAAATTCCAATTCAGTAAAAGATAATACCCAAGATTTGAACTTAATATCAAATTTAAGTTTAGTATCTAAATTACCAAGACCGGCATTTTTGTCGCTACTTGGTAATTGCTTTATTATAAGAATGTAAACTTAATTAAAAAACATGTCAAAAGTAGATTTTAACCAATTATTGGATGCCGGTGTTCACTTCGGACACCTCAAAAGAAAATGGAATCCGAAAATGGCTCCTTATATTTTCATGGAGCAAAACGGAATTCACATCATTGATTTATACAAAACAATGGTAAAACTTGACGAAGCTTGTGCAGCAGCAAAACAAATTGTAAAATCAGGCCGTCAAATTCTTTTCGTAGCAACAAAAAAACAAGCAAAAGAAATTGTTGAAGAAAAAATTAAACCTACCGGAATGCCTTATATCACAGAGCGTTGGTCAGGCGGTATGTTAACTAATTTCAGAACAATCAGAAAAGCTATTAAAAAAATGAAGTCCATTGATACAATGGCAGAAGACGGAACTTTCGATAAAATATCCAAAAGAGAACGTCTCCAAATTATGCGTGAAAGAGCAAAACTCGAAAAAAATCTGGGCAGTATTGTCGAAATGAAACGCGTTCCTTCAGCAATATTTGTTGTTGATGTTACTAAAGAAAAAATTGCCGTTGCCGAAGCAAAAAAATTAGGATTACCTATTTTTGCAATGGTCGATACAAATTCAGATCCGAGTGTTAATTTCCCGATACCTTCAAATGATGATGCTTCTAAATCGATATCTTTAATTATTGATGTTGTTTCAAAAGCAATTACGGAAGGTTTAAACGAGCAAAAAGCTGAAAGAAAAGAAAAACAATCTGAAAATACGGAAAAAAAAGAACCCGTAAAAACCAGAGCTCGTAAAAAATAATTTAATACTTTAAGTTTAAAAACTAAAACAAAATGACTAAAATAAGTGCAGCAGACGTTGCAAAATTAAGAAAAATGACCGGTTCCGGTATGATGGATTGTAAAAATGCGCTTACCGAATCAAACGGAGATTTTGATGAAGCCATCGATATTCTCAGAAAAAAAGGACAAAAAGTAGCCGGCAAACGTGCTGACAGAGACACTTCAGAAGGTGCCGTTATTGCAAAAAAATCATCTGACGGTAAAAAAGCTGTTATTATTGCATTAAATTGCGAAACAGATTTTGTTGCTAAAAATGATGATTTTGTAAAATTCGCAAATCAAATTTCAGATATTGCCGTAAAAAACAATCCTGAAAATCTTGAAGAACTTAAGAATTTAGAACTAAACGGAGTTAAAATCAGTGATGAAATTATCACTCAAACCGGTGTAATCGGTGAAAAAATTGAACTCGGATATTACGATAAAGTAGAAGGTGAATCAGTTGCTTCATACATTCATCCCGGAAACAAATTAGCTTCAATTGCCGGATTTACAAAAGTAATTGAAGAACATGCAGGGAAAGATATTGTTATGCAAATTGCCGCAATGAGTCCTATCGCTGTTGATAAAGATGGTGTTTCGCAAGAAATTATTGATAAAGAAATTGAAATAGGTAAAGAACTTGCTATTCAAGAAGGCAAACCGGCTGATTTAGCAGAAAAAATTGCTGTCGGAAGATTAAACAAATTCTTTAAAGAAAATACATTGTTAAATCAACAATGGGTAAAAGATAACAAAAAAACTATCAGAGATTTTTTAAAAGAAATTGATGCAGAAGTAAAAATTACAGGATTTAAACGTTATTCCGTAAATTAATTTTTTATATACAATATAAATTAAAAGCTGCCTTCGGCAGCTTTTTTTATTCAAACAAATACGGTAGAAATAAATTTGTATCTATAAAATACGAATAGTATATTTGCAATTATTTTGAAAATTTTTTAAGCAATAAAATATGACAGATAATTTTGGCGAAATTGTACAAATCATAGGACCTGTTATTGATGTAAGTTTTGAAAAAATCGGGAAACTTCCTGATATCCACGAATCCTTAGAAATCACTCAAAATGACGGCAGCAATTTAGTTGTAGAAGTCGAACAACATATAGGTGAATATACTGTCAGAACGATAGCAATGGACATAACTGACGGATTAAAAAGAG
>JAOZQB010000124.1:0-2587 GCA_029932445.1 Bacteroidales bacterium
ACGAATATCATTTTTATCTTTTCTATTGATTATTTCAATAGTCCCATCTGTATGATATAATTTTGACTTATCCATAACTAGCCAACCTCTTATACCTGATGCTTGTATAATTTTATAATCAATTTGAATTACTTTATCATTTTTATAATAAACTGTTCTTTTTTTTGTTCTTTGTGTACCATCAAACATTCCAAAGACTTTTGTTTTTACATGTTCTATTCTGTCAATTTTATTTGAATCATTGAATAATTTAAAAATATGATAACCTCCATAAATCCCATAACTTGATATTCTAAAATATCGATAATGTATACTTTCTTGTCTTGCAATATTAGTAAATGTACTATCTAATAATTTAAGCTTATTACGATCTTCTTCTGTAAATTCTATTTCCTCTGATTTTTTATCAAATTTCATTAGAGGAGCAGTAAATCTGCATCCAGAAATCCAAATCAAAAAAAATATAACAATTATGTTTCTTTTCATTTTTTATTAACCACAACACTAATATATCTGCACCCAAAATAATTTAGTAATGATATATCTTCAGTATTCAAACTATCGTTTTTGATTATTAATATTCTTCGGCTTTAAAATTACTGTTTATAAGGATTATAACCAAAATATATTACAAAACTTTCAAATCCTCTTTTTTAAGCCAAGCTTTTCTGCCGTCGGTTAAAGTTATTTCATACCATTCACCGTTTTCGGAATTAACTTTTACTTTATAACCTTGGTACACTTTAAACAAATCGTTTGCTCCGGTATCGGGCGAACTTTTTGCCGTATCTTCTTTACTGATAACAATTGCCTGATTATGAGCATTTAATATTGATAATTGATATTGCATAAAAACAAATGCCGAAATTGAAAAAAACAAAACAAAAACTGCCGATAACAGTCTTATTTTTTTTACTCTTGACGTTTTTGCCGTAAAATAAAAATATGCCGTGAGCAAAAATAAGATAAATAATCCCAAACTTAATATCCCCCAAAAAGTATAGGATTTCCAAAAAGTAATCTGACGAAATAATCTTACCGGAAATATTTCAGGAACTTCTGGCGGTAAATTTTTGACACGTAATTTTGCCAATTCAAGATTATAATTGATATCAGCATTATTGGGAATCAGCATCTTTGCTTTTTCGTAATAATAAATTGCTTTGCCGATTTCGTTCAACCGATAATAAGCATTTGCAGTATTAAAAAATAAAGTCGGTGATGTATAATTTTCCGAAATAATTTGTTCATATTGCTTAATTGCTTTTTCAAATTGATCTTGAGCATATAATTGATTTGCGTTTTTTAATTGTTGCTCAATATTTTCGGTGTCGGAAAATGCCGGCAAACTGAAAATGATGATTGAGAATATGGTGATAAGTGTTTTCATTTTAGAATATTTTTTATTTTAAAAGTCGGCTTAAGCCGACTGATTTATTTCATCAGTTCTTTTATCCCGCCGGATAAATCCGGCGGTTAATCTCAGTTTTAAATTAAACTATACATTATTTTTTTAAATAACTATAATCCCCACATTTAATGTTTTTCAAAACCACATCTTCGTTTTAATATGGTGTAATATATTTTTTAAAGCCTCAAAAATCAGTCAACTTCATTAATCCGGCAGGATAAATTCGGCGATTAATCTTATTTTAACATTTTATTTTTTTTATTGGGTAATTTCAAAATTAAAAAATATTATTTTTATGTAAATTCAAATGTATAATTGTATTGTTAAATACAGCACCATGTTTTAACATGGTGTAACATATTAATTTGGCTCTCAAATATCAGTCAGCTTCAGCTGACTTTACATCATTCATCAATAAGACCGTATTCCTTTTGCCATTTCTCATATTCTTGAATAAATGTTTTCTTTTTATGATGTTCCGATTGATTTTTAATATAATTTTTTACAATATCAAGTTGAGAAGAACTCACGGAAAAAGCACCGTACCCTCTTTGCCATGAAAATTTAGTTTTTAAAATATTTTCTGTGTTTAACCAATGTGATGAAGAACCTTTTATATTTTTAACAAAATCACTTAAACAAATATTTGAAGGTAAATTTACCAATAAATGAATATGCTCGGGTTGAATATTTATATTTTCCGAAGGAACTTTTAATTCATCACATTTTTTTATTAAAAATTTAAAAAGTCCTTTTGCATTTTCATTAAAAAATACACGTTCTCGGTTTTTTACACTCCAAACGATGTGTATCCATATTTTTGTATGAGAATGTATCATTTTAATTTCTTAAAGTCGGCTGAAGCCGACTGATTTATTTCATCAGTTCTTTTATCCCGCCGGATAAATCCGGCGGTTAATCTCAGTTTTATCAATTAAACTACATATTATTTTTTAACATAAAATAATCTCCTTATTTTTATGTTTTCCAATACAGTTCCATGTTTAATATGGTGTAACATTTTAATCAAAATCTCAAATATCAGTCAGCTTCAGCTAACTTTATATAATTTTTTATATTGCCTCCGCCGGATAAATCCGGCGGTTAATCTCAAATTATCGATTAAACTACATATTATTTTTTAACATAAAATAATCTCCTTATTTTTATGTTTTC
>JAOZQB010000124.1:2687-5716 GCA_029932445.1 Bacteroidales bacterium
TTTTAACATAAAATAATCTCCTTATTTTTATGTTTTCCAATACAGTTCCATGTTTTAACATGGTGTAACATTGAATTAAAATTACAATTTACCTTCCAATTCATTTATCACCTCTTCGGTATCTTTATAAATAGTTTCCGGTTTTGCTTCTTCACCTCCCGGACTGTATTGCGCATAACCGCATATTTCCGTAATATTCAATAGTTTATCAATTAACACAGTGTCAATATTCTTATCACCTAATAAATTTCGAATGCCGTCTTTTGTTAAATCATCAGAATTTACGGATAATTTATCGCTTAAATAACCCCAAATTGCCGTTAAAATTTCTTTATAAAATGCTTGTTTATCATTTGCTTTCATAAATTGTAAAGCTGTTTTTAATCGTTTTTGCGAAACTTTTCCGGCTTTTTTCTTCTTAAGGGAAACAATATCAGCATTGGCTTTTAAATATTTTTTTCTAACATAAATAATTATGATTAAAAGAATTGCAAAAATAAAATACGATAAATAGAAAACTATTGAGCCGACAAAACCGGAATTTTTCTTTTTTAAATTTCCAAGTTCATTTTTTATATAACGAATGTCCTTATTTGATAATACCTTACCTTTATCCGAATTTTCGGTATATCCTTTCCCTTTTTCAACAGAAATTTCTATGGCTTGTGACGAAACTGTTTTATAGTTTTGGGTTTCAGAATCAAAATACACAAAATCAATCGGCGGAACGGTATAATTTCCGACTTTATCCGAAACAATGATAAAATTAAACGTAACATCTCCTACTTCACCGAATTCGGTATATTTATCATTCAATTCGGTTTCAGGTTTGAAATGTTTTAAGCCGGCAGGTAGTTGTAAGGGTAAATCATTCAATAAATATAAATTTCCGGTTCCCGAAACGGTAACTTTAAAATTAGCACTTTCATCTGTTTTTATACTATGAACATCTGTTGTTGCTTTCAAAGATACATCGGTTCCGGTAAAACCAGAAAAATTCTCGGGAGCCGGTTGCGGCAAAGGTTTAACAACAATAACTTGCTTTTTGGTTGAAAGTCGTTTATTTATCAATTTATAATTATCTGCAATATTTCCGAAAAAATCTCTGACTTTACCGTCTTTTTTCTTCAGCTGCAATGTAATAGTATAAGGTGAAATAGTATATTTCCCCGGTTTCACGGCAAAAAGTAAAACTTGTTTTAACAATGCGGCACTGTATTTTTTACCGTTTATGATTTCATTATGAAATTGAATTTGACGCGGTTCTTTCAAAGATTTCGTCCAAAAACCGGAATAATCGGGAAATTTAATTTCTGAAATATTTTGAAAATCTTTGGTTGTATAGATTTTTGTTGTTACCGTAATAAATTCTCCGTTGTAAACAGAGGTTTTACTGAATTCCGTTCGAATAAAGATATCATCGGCAGTATATATTTTTTGTTTCTTATTGTGAGATGTTTTGTTATTCTTTACGGAACTTGCTTTATTGTCAATTATTTTAATTTGCAATGAATCAGATTTATATATTTGACCGTCAACGGTAACTTCAGCCGATTTAATCGTAAAAGTACCGACTTTAGAACAAGAAATACTGTAGGAATATGAATTCGTAATTTTTTTACTTAGTTTTCCGTTAATAATTTGAACAGATGAAAATGACGAAGTTGAAGGTCCTGAAATAATATCAAAATCATTAAAGTCCGGCGGATTAAAACTTTCGGCATCAGCATTTATTTCAAATTTAAGTTGAAAAATTTCACCGACTTCCGCAATTTTCTCTGAACTTACTTTAAATTGAATATCTTTATTTCCCTTATTATTCTGAACCTGTGATTGAGAAGTTTTATTTTTTGATTGTTCCGTTTGTCCGGAATTTTCTTCATTTTCACAGCCGGCGAAAAACAGTGCAAAACCCAATAAAATAATCAATAATTTCCTCATAATAAATTCCTTTTCAATAAGCTGCCATAAAACTAAATCAATTCTCAAATATGAAACTATAATTTTGATGTCCCTTCAATATCTTTAATTTCATTTTCTTTCGGATTGTGATATTCGGCATCAATAACAATAATATCTTTCGCATCCGAATAGTAATATTTCCCGTGAATTTTAACTTCTGCTGTCGGAACAGTTTGTTTTCCGGCTGTTTTTGCTTTCAAAAAATAAGTATATGTAACAGAAATTGTTTTTTTCGTTTTTCCGTTGGTCATATTAATACTTTGTTGAAAGGAGGTACTCGGACCGGATATAATTTCAAAATTTTCATTTCCTTTTAAATTAAAATCATCGAAATTTTTATTCACCTTATATTCAACTTTAAACGGTTCATTAATCATTACGGCATCTTTTGAAACTTCGGTTTTAAACTCAACTTGAGCATTTAAAGAAAAACCTGCACATACAAACATTAAAATTGCGACTAAATTCTTCATGATTTTTATTTTATTTTTTTGTTATTTAACAGTACAATATGGAAATTGGATATTTTAAAGCACCAATTTTTCAATTTACTATCTTTTTTATATTAGTATTTCGTCCATAAAAACAACCTTCTGTTCATTTTTTTTATATTGTGCCTTATGGGTTTAGCTTTACTTCTTCAATCCTTCTGATTTTATTTTTTTAACTAACTTTCTAATTGTTTCAATGAAATTATTTATCTCTGTCTCTGATTTTTTTGTAATTATCCATTTTAAATTTTTTCCCGCCAATTCAAAGTTCTTTTGAGATTTCAGTTCGGTTTTAAACTCGGAAATTACTTTTTCAGAATTATTTATTTTTTTAGTTATTTCTTCAAATCCGGTATAAATACTTTGTTTGAAAATCGAAATCGGTGGATAACCAAAACAAAGTCCAACAAATCCATTGTCAAAAGGTAAGTTTAATGAAAATCCTTTTGATCCCCATCTTAACAATAAGCCATCCATACTTGCAAAATCAAAAAGTCTGTTGAAAACAAATTTTCCATTTTCATTTAAAGTTTCAATAAATTTGTCTTGTGTTGTTTTTGGTAATTGTGTTTCTGA
>JAOZQB010000124.1:5726-9044 GCA_029932445.1 Bacteroidales bacterium
GACTTTACTTTTTGTCTAATAAATTCTTCGTCTCCAACAACAAAATCGCTTGAAATCATTTTTATGTTAGAATTATTCACAAAATATTTAAATTCTACGCAATAAACGTCAATTCCTTTTTTTCGTAAATACAATGAAGTTTGTTTAATTTCTTTGGAAATATCCTGAGCTACAATTACCAATTTCGATTTTTTGTTCCATGAGACATTTTGACTTGCTCCATTTTCATAATATTGCTGATGATATTCTTCCAATCCAATTTCTTCTCTAAAATAATTTTGAAATATTTCATTTAGTTGTTCATAATCCAAATTATCAATAAATGAGGCGTATTCAATTAATTGAGCAAGTGTTTCTCTTGGCGTCTTGTCTCTTTTTAATTCAATCACAACAGTATTTCCAAGTTCATCAATTCCAATTAGGTCAATAAATGTATTTAAATTAGTTGTTACTTGTCGACCAATAATTAAAATCTTACTATTTTCAAAAAAATACTCAGGATTGTTTTCAAGTAAGATTTCTAAATCTATCTCTTTATTTTCTTCCTTGAATTCTTGCTCTTTGAATTGAACAAATTTCCCTTCATTATCAATTGTAAATAATTTCATATTTCATTCTCTATTTTGATTTATGTCTTGCCCACAACATCAATATATCATTAATTCGTCTCCTCAAACTTTATTCTTTCAACTTCTTTACCAATCTTTATCAACTTTCACTTTTTTTGCTTTGGCTTTTTTCAAATTCGCTTTTTTCACGGTCTCTTTCTCCTGTTCTTTAATATATTGCAGTAATCGTTGTGCATCTTGGTCTGACATTTTTACGGCTTTAGGCATGGCATCCGGATCTTTGCTGTCAGGAATACCGTCATTATCCGAATCGGTATCTCTGTAATCCGGTTTTCCGTCTTTATCCGTATCCTTCGGATGTTGCGGATCTTTGCCTGCTTCATAAGTATCGGGAATGCCGTCATTATCCGAATCGGTATCTTTATAATCGGGTTTACCGTCTTTGTCCGTATCCGGATTTTGTGTTTTATTCAGATTATCCTTATTTTGTTCAACTTTATCAGGAATTCCGTCATTATCGGAGTCTTGATTTTTCCCTTGATTTTTATCTTTGCTTTCGGTTTTACCTTTGTTATTATTTTCTTTATCTTTCTGATTTTGTTGCTGTTGGTTATTTTCATTTTGCTGTTGCTGCTTTTGTTGTTGTTTTAACTTTTTTAAAACTTCACTTGCATAGGATAAATTATATTTTGCGTCTTTATCGGAAGGGTCATTAATTAATGCCTTTTTATAAGAATCAATACTTTGCGATATCTTTTTCATCGCATCCTGAGCTTTTTGTTGCCCCAGCAAATTTTCCGCTTGCTTTAATTGTGAATTTCCGAGATTATAATACACATCTGACAATTTTTCTTTACCGGACTGTCGGTTTGTCATTTCAGAAAATTTTTTCTCGGCTTCATCATATTTTTTTTGTTTATAAAAAGCATCTGCCAGATTATAATTTGCCGCAAATGAAGTCGTATCAATTACTAATGCCTTTTGATAATCAACTTCGGAATTATTAAAATCTTTGCTTTGATAATTCTTATTTCCGCTTCTGATGTATTTTCTTTCTTTTTGTGAAAAGAGCGGAAAAGCCACTGTCAGTATTAAGAAGATTAAGATTACTCGCTTCATTCCTAAATATTTAGAATTTCCTTTTTATCATTCTTTTTGTTTGCTGCCCAACAAAAATACCCCAAAACCAAACTGTATCAATTTCAGTTTCCCCTGCTATGAAGGACAGGGTAATTATTCATTATCTGATGTTTAAATAAATTAAAATTAATAAACCTTTTTTTTAACTTATTTATTTTCTTTTATCAACAAATTTTATCGGTTTCCTGCTTGTTTCCGGAAACAACTTTTGTGCAATTATTTTCGGATTTTCAAAAACAATTTTCGGAGCCACTCTCAGTTTTGCTCTAAAACGGTCTTTTAATATTTTTTCGTGTTTCAACATCACTTTTTTTACTCCGATATAAATCACAATTTCATCCGTACCTATGTCATTTGTATAAACTTCAACAATATAATTCTCAACTTCTTCAATATCGTCCAAAATATCATATAATGACGACGGATACAAAGTTGTCCCTTTATATTTTATCATTTGTTTTTTTCTTCCGAGAACGGGACCTAAACGCATCGTTGTTCTTCCGCAAGTGCATTCATCGGTATAATGTTTCATTACATCACCGGTTTTAAATCGTAACAAAGGCATTCCTTCAACACCCAAAGTTGTTACGGTTAATTCGCCGGCTTCATTTTTATTTACGGGATTATTATTTTCATCAAGAAATTCAACAATTATCAATTCCGGATGATGATGTCCGCCTTTCCCGGCTGAACATTCGGTGAATGCAGAAGCCATTTCGGTAGAAGCATAAGTTGAATAGAGCTTTAAATCTTTCCATTTTTCTTCAATTCGTTTACCGAGTTGATTTAATTCAAAATCCTCATTTCTTATCGGTTCACCTATACAAACTGCTTTTTTTACGCCTGTATTATTATAATCAATACCGTTTTTTTCGGCATAATCAATCAGTTTCAGAAGAAATGAAGGCACCGTGATAAAAGCCGTCGGTTTTATTCGCTTTATCGTATCCCATTGCAATTCGGGAATTCCGCCTCCGACTCTGATAATTCCCGCACCCAATCGTCTGGCACCGAGATAATAAGCCAATCCGGCCATAAACCGTTTATCAATCGTAACCATCTGTTGATAAATATCTTCCGAACTTCCGTCGGCACATGCAAATGAAATACATTCATTATAAGCCAGTCGGTCTAAATCTTTATCGGTTAAAGCAAAAGTTACCGGATCACCCAATGTTCCGGAAGTTGTGATATAATCAATAATTTTATTTTTCGGTACACATAAAAAATCATCATTCTTTTCTTGCAAATCATTTTTTTCCGTTACCGGAATTTTTTGTAAGTCTTCAAGTGTTTTAATTTCTTCAAAAGTCAGATTATTTTTCTTAAATAAATCCTGATAAAACTTTGAATTTTCTGAAAGATAGTTCATTAAATCTTTCAATTTTTCTTCCTGAAAAAGTTTAATTTCTTCCTTTGATTTAAATTCTATTTCCGGCATCATCACATAAATATTTTTAATTCACAAAAGTATAAAAATTTAAACTTCGCAAAAAACAAAGTTTTACGGAATAAATACTTAACCCGCATTATTCACCGATTTATTTTTTTAAATCCCAAAACCTTATAAACATATAGGTTTACAATAATAATTACCGAGAATAGGCAT
>JAOZQB010000008.1 GCA_029932445.1 Bacteroidales bacterium
AATTAATAATTGAGTCCACTCTGAAAAGTCATCCGATGAATGATTTTGCAAAATGCTGATATTTATTTATCCTGATGGTCAGCTAATTACAAATTCATCGGATGACTGAATTATCACTTTTTGACTTTTCGGAGTACCCTCATAATTTAAGCGATGAAACGCCCATGATCAACCTTTTAATACACTCAAACATGATTATTAATTAAGGAGGTGAAGCACAGGCAGGTAGTGGTTTGGGCGTTCCTATCTGACCTTAAAACAATTAATAATAAACAGATGAATATTTCTTTATTCTTTACAGGCAAAACTTCATTCGATTTCATCGAAAAAGGTATTACCGAATATGAAAAAAGAATAAAACGTTCTGTTAATTTTGAAATTAAAATTATTAAAGATGTAAAAGTCGGAAAAAAAATGCCTCCCGGAGTATTGAAAAAAAAAGAAGGTGAACACATTTTAAAAGAACTAAAGGATAGCGATTTTTTAATTTTACTCGATGAAAAAGGGAAGCAATACACATCTCGTGAATTTGCAAAATTTATTGAAAATAAAACAATAACCGGTACAAAACGATTGGTTTTTGTTGTGGGAGGCGCATTCGGGTTTTCGGAAGCTGTTTATAAACGAGCAAACTCAAAACTGTCTTTGTCAAAAATGACTTTTTCACATCAACCGATACGCTTGCTTTTTGCCGAGCAACTATACCGAGCATTTACGATTATTAAAGGAGAACCCTATCATAATGATTAGAAAAAATAAACATTTTTTATTGTTGATTTTATCAGGAATTTTTTTCCTGCTTTCGTATTATTCGTTTAAATACTTTTCCGGAGAGTCTCAATATAAAATTGATACAAAAATAATCGAAAACAGAATTTCAAAATTGGATGATGATTTAGACCTTATGCTTGAAACGTATAAAAGTCAACTTCAAAACAAAATTGATACGGTAAAACACGGAAAAAAAGTGAATTTATTTGAAATGTTAAATGTTTCAAAACGAAAAAATTTCACGCTCCTGATATATCAAAATGACACTTTGAAATTTTGGACTGATAATTCCTTTCCTGCACATTATACGTTTGAAAATCTTAAAAATCACAAACTGATTCATGCTCAAAACGGATGGTATCGAATAAAAAAGATTAAAACAGGATCATATAAGATACTGGGATTGTATAGAATAAAAAATAATTTTTTTTACGAAAACAATTATTTAAAAAGTAATTTTACAATCGGATTAAATATTCCGTCTTCTGTTGTTGTCTCAACTTCTCCGATCTCAATCGGTAAAAATATTAATGATTCCGAAGGAAAATATTTATTTTCATTAATTCCTTCCAATAATATAACTGATAAAAAATCAAATCATGAAATTCCTTTTCTGTTTTTCATTTTAGCCTTAATCATTTTTACGGTATTTTCTGATACATTAATTAAGAGAACTAATTCACACAAGCATTCATATTTAATTTCAGTTGTTATTTGGCTGATTGTTTTAATCTTATTTACGGTAATTGAAAAAATAAAACTACCGAATTGGATTTCCGAAAGCAGTTTTTTTTCAAAAGAAATTTATGAAGGAACGTTTCCTTTTTCTAATATAGGTACTATTTTTATCAGTTCGATTTTTATTTTTTTTACGGCAAAAAATGTTTTTAATATTTTTCCGATTGAAGATTTTTATGAAAGATTGTCCGGAAGAAACAAACGATATGAATTTCTGATAATTGCAATTTGTTTATTCATTTTTGCTGTATTATTTAAAGAAATTTCGAATTTGTTTAAAGACCTTATTTTAAATTCTTCCCTTACTTTTAATTTTCAAAAAGCGATTAATCCTGATGTTAACGGAATTCTGTTTTTCCTGAGTATAACTGTAATGTATCTCTCCTTAATCTTTGTGTCTGATTCATTTATACGTTTGTTGGCACGTATAACGATTTTTAAAATTTCCGGTTTATCACTTTTTATTTCATTCATAAGTATTTTCCTTTACGTCTTAATTTTTTCTGATATTACGGGATTTTTAAGTATTGCAACATATTATTTCCTTATATTTCTTATTCTGATAATTCGATATTTTAAAGAAACGTATTCATTTTTTTCATTGCTCGGGCTTATTTTCATTTTTACGATTTTCATAACCATCTATACGGATACTTATAAACTAAAAAAACAAGAGCAAACAGAAAAAGGATTAATTAAATTATTGGCAAATGATACAGACCCGATTGCTGAACGTTTCTTAAGAGAAATAAACCAAAGACTGGATAACGATACTGTTTTGTTGAATAAGATAACAAATGTATCTGAAAATCAGGATTTAGATATTTATGATTATTTGCGGCGTAAATATTTTTACGGATTTTGGGAAAAATATGACTTGGAAATCAGTATGTGCGGAAATACGGAATTTTATCGTGATGAAAATCAGGCTGAAAATTGTGAAGGTTATTATAATTTAGAAATAAAAAATTTCGGTGATGAAATTGAAAATACGAAATTTTGGTTGATGCATTATAACACCGGAAAAATTACGTATTTCGGAATTGTTGACGTTCCGTTAAAAAGTGATAAAAGAGAAATGAGTTTATATATAACACTCAGTGAAAAGTTAACAGCTAAGGTTCTCGGATATCCGGCACTTTTAATTGATAAGAGCACAAAAACAAAAACAGAATTTAAAAATTATTCATATGCTAAGTACAGCAACGGTATTCTTGCGGTAAAATTCGGGAAATATGCTTATGAATTAACAGACAGAGAGTTCTTAAATCGGGATAAGCCGGAATATTATATTTTTTCAAATAATTATTCTCATTTGATTTATACCGGAAGTAAAGGAAAACGTATTGTTCTTTCAAAAGAAAAACCAACTTTTTTTAATACGGTTATTTCATTTACATATTTGTTTATGTTCTTTAATATTCTGATTCTTACATTTGTTTTGTTTTATGATTATCATTATATTTTAAAACGTTTCAATTTTGATTTTAAAAATAAAATCAGATTTTCAATGATTTTTATTCTGTTAACCTCCTTTGTTCTTTTTGGTATCGGATCGGTTTATTTTACGATTAAACAAAATAAAGAAACCAATACTCGAGAAATGAAAGAAAAAGTACAATCGGTTTTAACAGAATTAAAACATAAATTACTTTATGAAAAAGAGTTAACCCCGGATTGGCATACAGAGCAATATGATCATTTGGATGAATTATTGAATAAATTTTCACAAGTCTTTTTTGCTGATATTAATTTGTATGATTTAAACGGAATTTTATTGGCTTCTTCTCGCTCAGAAATTTTTAACAGAGGATTAATCGGTAAAGAAATGCATCCGAAAGCTTATTTTGAATTAATTTCAGAAGGAAAAACAGAATATATTCAAACAGAATCAATCGGAAATTTGGAATATTCGGCAGTTTATATTCCTTTACGAAATGAGAATAATAAAATCATCGCTTTTATTAATTTGCCGTATTTTTCGGATACAAATAAAGTTAAAAAAAATATTTCCGATGTTTTAATGACAATTTTAAATCTTTATTTAGTTCTGTTTCTTTTAACGGCACTTTTGAGTGTGTTAATTTCCGAGCAAATTACAAAACCCTTAACTTTATTACAAAATAAATTTAAATCCGTTCAGCTCGGGAAAAAGCACAAGCAAATAATTTATAATAAACAAGATGAAATAGGTGCGTTGGTAAAAGAATATAATTTAATGGTAGCAAAATTAGAGGAAAGTGCTAAGAAATTGGCTGAATCTGAGAGGGAAAGTGCTTGGAGAGAAATGGCAAAACAAATAGCCCATGAGATTAAAAACCCTTTGACACCGATGAAATTAAGTATTCAATTATTGCAAAAAACATGGTATGATAAAGCAATGACTGATGAAGAATTTGAAAAACGTTTAAATAATGTAGCTCAAACCTTAATTGAACAAATCAATACACTTTCTTCTATTGCATCGGAATTTTCAGCTTTTGCAAAAATGCCCAAAGCAAGAAAAGAAGAAGTCGAAATTGTTAAAAAATTAAAAAATATCAGAGCCTTATTTGAAAATGAAAATAATATTGATGTTTCTTTAAATTTAAACGGAATAGAAGAAATGTATATTATTGCCGATAAAGAGCAAGTATCAAGAGTCTTTATTAATCTTGTAAAAAATGCGATTCAAGCAATTCCTGACAACAGGAAAGGTGAAATTTTAATTCAATTGGAAAAACATAAAAACAAAGCAATAATTATTATTGAAGATAACGGTGAAGGAATTTCCGAAAAACAAAAGGAAAAATTGTTTGAACCAAGTTTTACGACAAAAACAACAGGAATGGGAATCGGTTTGGCAATTGTTAAAAATATTATCACCTCAGCAGGAGGAAATATACGTTTTGAATCAAGTAAAAATAAAGGAACAAAGTTTTTTGTTGAATTCATAACTGTTTAAGCAACCTTTATGAAAAAGTTTTGGTCGTTATAAAAATATATAGTATTATTAGCAGTTATAATAAAATTTTCAGCCCATGAAAACCCGCCTCCTAAAAATAACCGTATTGTCAGTTTTTTTTATCTCATTAGTTTCATCGGCATACAGTCAGAATATTAAAGAAGTTAATTCAATTTCTGTTGAAAACAATCAATTTACTGCTGTTAATATATCCCCTGATAATAAATATGTAATAGCAGGATTTGGGGATGGGGATATTATTACATATGAAACAATGACCGGGAAAAAAAATTATGAAGCTAAACGGCATAATAATGATATTCATTCTATCAGTTTTAATAAGAAAGGGAACTATTTTGTTTCTGCAGGACAAGACAGAGCTGCCGTGGTTTGGAGTATTTCATCAGGAAAACAATTAAAGACATTTTACGGTGGTGATGCGGTTTGGACTGCAGAATTTACACCCGACGGAAAAAATCTGGCTACCGGAGGAACCGACCAAGTTATCAGTGTCTGGGAATTAGTATCCGGTAAAAGATATCGAACTTTTTGGGGACATAAAAACAGAGTTTATGATTTGAAAGTTACACCTGACGGAAAATATTTAATTAGTGTTTCCGGAGATCATACGATGAAAAAATGGGATATTTCAAAGCAATTACGTATCAACTCAGTGAATGCACACGCAAACGACGTAACTTCAGTTGCGATAAGTTCAAATCAGAAATTTATTGTAACCGGATCTAAAGATAATACCGTTAAGATTTGGGATTATGAAACCTTAGACAATTTGGCACTGCTGAGAGGACATCAATGGTGGATAAATAAAGTTGATATAAGCCCCGATTGTAAATATATTGCTAGTGCGTCCGATGATAATACCGTTATTATTTGGGATGTAGCAACTCATGAAAATATTAAAACACTGGAATTTGAATCTCCGGTTTCCGATTTGGCATTTAGCAGAGACGGAAAATATCTTGTAACCTGCGATGAGCATAAAATTCGTATTTTCAGCACCGGGTTTCCTTCAATTTCTGATTAAATTATTAAGTTAAAGTTTTCTGATTAAACTTGTTTTTCGTAATTTTAAGATTTTTAAATTTACAGAATCGTTTTTTTATCTATTTTAAACAACCGGAAATGTCAGAAAAATGCCGAAAGTTTCAGTTAAATTATTTAGTTGAAGAACAAACCGACTTTAATTTACTTTCATTTATTAAGAGTAAAGGTAAATCGGTTTTCTTATATGAAGGATTTAATACAGAAACATTTACGTCTGAGTCGGAAATATATCTTCAAACCGAGTTAAAACAATTAACAGAGACTCAAGTTTCCGAAAACGGAATAACCCAAATCATATTTTTTCCTAAAGAAAGCTTTGTCGGGAAACTGAAACTTTCGGAAAAGTATGTCTTAATTTTTTATAAAGAAAAAAGTATTTTAAAATTTGATATTGTATCGTATAATTTTCTAAAAAAGGGCACTGAGAAATCAAAATTTACACTAACGTCTGTTATAAACAACTCGCATATTAAAGAAATTTCGCAATTTATTTATGACAGTATTTCGAAAGAATATTTCAAAAAGAATCTTAGCGACAAACCTGATTATGAAAATGTGTTTATTGAAAAAACGTCATTAAATGAATATATTTTACTCAGTGAACTTACAGGAAGTGAAAAATTGCTGTGCAAACTCAATTTTAACACCGCTAAAAAACAAGGAAGTCCGGATAAAATAAAAAACATTAAAACAGGATGTATTGCAGCAAGTGAAAATCATTTTTTCTTAATTATGTTGAATGAAAATGATGATTTAATTGAATGCAGCGAACTGACAAAACCGATTTCCGTAAAGAAAAATATTTTAAATAATTCCGTAGAGGCAGGAGATTATATTATTTATCCGAAACGATTAAATTCAAACCTTTTTTCTTATTTGTCAAACATTCAGGAGTTGAAAGGAAATAAACGGATAAGGAAAATTGCCGAAATCAATACTGATGAAAAAAAATATGCCGGTGCAGAAAATCTGTATCAATTTTTAATTGACAAAGAAAATCACCCCTTGGATTATTTTTTAATGTTTTTGAATAAATATAAAAACAGTGATACAATTTTTGAAGATTTTATTTCGACGAATGATATTTCTAAAATTTTAAATGATGTTTTGAAAAGCGAAAAATCAGAAACTGTTTTAAACGATATTTTTACGGGTAACAGTTTATCTTTTGATGAAAAAATAATGCTTTTACAGTTATTTGCCGATACGACAAAAGAACCGGATGAGCAACAAAAAATTCTGCCTTTTTATGAGAATTTGAGAAAAATATTTCTGAAAAAAAATAAAGACCTGATTAACAAAACGGTATTTGATATTAAATATGTGCAATTTCTTATTCGCAGCGGCTATAAACGAAAAGCAAGAAAAATATTAAATGAATTGTTAAAACATCTTCCCGATGAAACGATTTCGGATTTATTACCGCCTGAAAATTTGGATTTAACGTCCGATAAAAGCGGACAACTATTGAAAACGACGGTGTTGGATTTGCTTGCAGAAGCAAAAGATAAGGAAGATGCTCAAGAGCTTGTTCAAAAAACAGCATTGCTGCAGCCCTTGAACGAAAACAGAATCGGAAAACTTGCTGCGGTCGGTAATAGTGAAATGAAAAAACGAGCCGATGAGGCAAGAAATATTTTAAACGGAAACGGACTTTTTGTTAATGATAATCCTGTGTGCAGAGTTGATTACTTTCCTCCTGATAATTCTTTAATCAATAAATATTTGCAGCACCCGGCAGTTCTTAAAAAAGGCAGTTTTTATAATTTACAAAAATGGATTTCCGAAATTAAAGCTGACGATTATTCATCGGTCAGAAAATATTCCGAAAAAATAAGTTCGGAAACCTATAATACCTTGTTTGCAGTTTTAAAAAATGCAGGTGAAGTATTCGGGTTTAAGGATATTGAATTTTATATAACTAAAGGAGATCGGAATGATGAAATTATCGGATATGAAGGTAATCCGCCTTTTGTTATTATCGGTTACGACTATTTAAATAAGACTTCTGATACCTATATGAATTTGTCCGAACTTCAATTTACGGTTGCTTCGGAGATTTCTCATATCTTTTTTAAGCATACGAAACTAACGAGTAAAGACGTTTGGCGAGGTCTGATTGAAAAAGGTGTTTTTGTTGCTGATGCTGCTTTGGCTGTTATTCCGGTTGCAGGGTTTTTAGCTAAGACGCTGAAAAATGTTCCTAAACTTAATTTACTTACAAAAATATTTCAAGGAACGGCAAACAGTATTGCAGGCGGCAAATCAGCTTATGATGCGGCATTGCGATTGACAGAATATTACGGTAAAAAAGGAAAAACAAAAAAAGAAAAACAAAAAAGTTTGCTTGCAGCTTCACGTTTGATGCAAAATACAGCAGACAGGGCAGGCTTGCTTGTATGCGGAAATTTGGCATCGGCTGTAAGAGTTGTTCTGTTAACCGAAAAATTTGATAAAAATCCGATTGAAGAAATTAAAACTACGTCATTGAAAGAGTTTTTATTAAAACAAAATAATGACGGTACTTTCAAATATCAAAAAACAGCCTTACGAATTGCAAATTTATTTTCGTTTTATTTTTCGGAAGAATATGCTTTGCTCAGGAAAAAAATGGAAAAAGGGAAGTAATTATTCCGCCTTTTCAATACTCAACCCAACTGAAGAAACTCGCGGTAAATCATTTTTTCGCATACCGTGGCGAACGGTAAATTTGTAAGTTCCCTTTTCGGGAAAAAGGATATGTGCTTTATATAAAAATTTATTTTTGATAATATCGCCGTGTTTTTTGCCGTATGGTTTTCCTGTTTGATCAAAAATAAAAAACATGATGGTATCGTTTAAAATATTTCCGGAAGGCGATTCAGAATCAATGATAAGCCAAATATTATCGGTTAAATAATTTTCTTTAACATTGACATTTAAAAAGATATTAAAAAAGTTCTCATTATCAGTTATTTCTGTTTGAAAATCAAGCGTGTCATTTACTTGCCAGAGATTTTCGGGAATTGCAATCGATTTTTTAAATAAAGTGGTTTCCCTGCAAGAATATAAAAAAAGAAATGCGAATATGCTGCCGATATATAAAAATGTTTTTTTAGCGGTCATTCTTTTTGTTTTTTTGATTGTCAGCTTTAAAATTAGTGTTATTGGGTCGTTTTTTATGGTGTCTGAAATTGCTTCTTTTCTTTTTGCGTTTTTTAGGTTTCTTATCAAAACGCGTAATGCTTTCTTGACCCGCAACATCATTATAATCAGTTATAATTGATGTTTCGAAAGTTTCTTCTTTTAAAATTTCGGGTTTTTCACCTTTTTTATTCATTTCAATAATCTCAAACACGCGATTGGTTGAAACCGAGCTTATAAATTCATGATTATCAGATTTTATTGAGTACCAAATTAATTTTTTATACACATCAATTTTCATATATCTTGCTGTACCGTCTTGCATTTCAAGATTAATTTTAGGCGGAAAATCTGAAATGGCATCTTTATAGCTTGCTTTTTCAAAATTAAGGCAACATTTTAATTTGCCGCATTGGCCGGCAAGCTTCTGCGGATTCATTGATAATTGTTGTTCTCTTGCCGTATCCGTAGTAACCGAATTGAAATCATTCATCCATGAAGAACAGCACAACTCTCTTCCGCAGGAACCGATACCGCCGATTCTTCCGGCTTCTTGGCGTGCACCGATTTGTTTCATTTCAATGCGTATTTTGAATTCATCAGCAAGAATTCGTATAAGTTCACGAAAATCAACACGTTTATCAGCAATATAATAAAAAATAGCTTTTGTTCCGTCACCCTGAAATTCAACATCACCGATTTTCATTTCAAGATTCAGACGTTTGGCTATTTGCCGGGTTCTCAGCATAACATCATCTTCTCTTGATGTAGCATTTTCCCATTTTTCAATATCAACGGATTTAACTTTTCGGTAGACAATTTTAAAATTATTGTCGTCTTTTATGCCTTTACGTTTCATTTGTTCACGCACAAGTTCTCCGACTAAGGAAACGGTTCCGATATCATGCCCCGGAGATGATTCAACTGCAATCATATCTCCCTCCGTAAGAATTAATTGATTGATGTTTTTATAAAAATCTTTTCGTGTATTCTTAAAGCGAACTTCTACAATGTCGGGTGTATTTGATGTTTTCGGGTAGTTTCTTAAATCATTGAAAACATTTAACTTGTTGCAACTGTGCGGATTGCAATATTTTCCGTCTTTTACGGTTTGAGAGGCGCAACCTCTTAACGTATTATCTTCTTCTTTCTTCATTTCTACTGTTTTTTATAACAGTAAAAAAAGTATGCGTTCCTGTGATATTTTGTATTTATTTAATAAAGGGTGTTTCGATAGTATATTTTTAAAATATTAAATAAATTATATTGTTTTAATAGTTTGAATTTTTGGAACAACCAACTTTTTACTGTGGTTTAATTTTTAATAATCGTGCAGTTTTTAATGCAAGATCCAAAAAAATAAGTTTATTGTAACCGTTTCTTTCTATGTGATTATAGGCTTCATTAAACTCATTCGTTAATTGAAATATATTATTTTTATGTATAAACTTGTTAAATTTTATTGAGAAATTTTTCTCATTATCGGTCAAAAATAGAACTTTATTTTGATTTTCGGGACTGATATTTAAGATAAAATTTTCACGTAATAATTTTAAAGCATATTGTAAGAAATTTTTTTGTGTTTCACGACCCGATTTTGCCATTTTTTCAGCCCATTCGATAAGCTCGGTAATTCTTAACCCGTAGGCATCTCTCATAAATTGTGCAAATAAGCTGAAATTCTCCTGTTCAGAGGAGTTTGCATTATTAAGAATTAGTTCTTTTGCTTTAAGATAATTGCCGTCCGAAGTTCTGACAATCTCTTTAATTTTTGCATCTTCAATTTCATATTTCTCTTTGATACTTTCATACATTACTTGCTCATTAATTTTCGGTATTTTAATTAATTGCGTTCGTGAAAGTATTGTTTTAATAATTTTCTCTGAATCTTCCGTAACTAAAATTAAGATTGTTTTCGGCGGCGGTTCTTCAATCATTTTTAATAATTTATTCGATGCGGAAATATTCATTTTTTCCGGCATCCAAATAATCATAATTTTATATTCCGATTCGTAGGATTTAAGATTCAGTTTTTTAATTATTTCTTCACTTTCCTGTGCAAAAATGCCTGCTTGCTGGTTTTCCGTTCCCATTTTTTTCAGCCATTTTTCAAATCCGTGATAAACTGAATTTGAAAGAAATTCGCGCCATTCCTTAATGTAAGTATCGCTAATCGGTTTTTCCGAAGCTTTTTTCTTTATTACCGGAAAGACAAAATGCAAATCAGGGTGAATTAATTTTTGATATTTTAAGCAAGAAGAACAAGTGCCGCAAGAATCATTTTCAGATTTGTTTTCACAAGATAAGTATTGGGCAAAAGCAATTGCCAATGACAACTTCCCGTTACCTTCGGGACCCGAAAATAATAATGCATGGCTGACCCGATTTTGTTGAACGGCACCGATTAATTTTTGTTTAATTGCTTTATGTCCGGCTATATCCTTAAAAAACATTTATCTTTGTTTTTGATTTCAAAAGTAAGTATTTTAAGGTTTATCAGAAAAAGATAATATGGAAATAGCAAAAGATATTTTTCAATATATTGTTAATCATAGTGATAAAGAAGATGAAATTTTAACTGATTTATCCAGAAGAACAAATTTAACAACCATTCATCCCAGAATGTTATCCGGACATTTACAAGGTAAACTTCTGGAATTTATAAGCAAAATGATTAAGCCGGAAAGAATATTGGAAATCGGAACTTTTACGGGTTATTCTGCAATTTGTTTGGCAAAAGGGCTTTCGAAAAACGGCTTACTTTTTACGATTGAAATAAATGATGAACGAAAAAAAATTATTGAAGAGTTCATTGATAAAGCTGAATTTTCAGATAAGATTAAATTATTAATCGGTGATGCAATCAAACAGATTCCGAAAATCACTGAAGTATTTGATTTAGTATTTATTGATGCCGATAAACCGAATTATTTAAATTATTATAAAGCCGTTCTTCCGAAATTGAAATCGGGAGGCTTTATTCTTGTCGATAATGTTCTTTGGGACGGTAAAGTAGTTCATAAAGTTTCAAAAGATGATATGTCCACAAAGGGAATTTTCGATTTTAATAACTATGTTCAAAATGATACGACGGTTGAAAATTTAATGTTACCGCTAAGAGACGGATTGATGTTAATCAGAAAAAAAGAATAAACTTTTTAAGAATTCTTTTGTCTGATTTTCACAAAATTAAAAAAAATACTATTTTTGAAATCTTATACCTTTTTGATTGTGAATATTCTATTTTTTATTTAAAGGTTCATAAAACCGATTATGGCTTCAAAAAAAAGATCAATAATAAGCGGAATTAAAATATTTTTATCATTAATTTTTATTTTAAGCATATTAAATTATGTTTTGACAAGTTACTATAATAAAAAAATTATTGACAGAGAGAACAAGGTTATTCTTGCTGATAAAATTTTAATTCTTCTTAATCAAATTACGGATGATATTGATAATGAAACTTTTTCGGTTGAAAAAAATTTGGGACAGTTTACTATTTTAAAATCCCGGTTCTCACTGTTATCGAAGGGCGGAAAAACAGAAGAATTATTGCTTAATAATAAAATCTCTCCTGTCAATAAAGATTACACTCAAAGTTTTTCCGAGATTGAAAAGAAACTAAAAAAAATAACGGATATTTTAAAAAAAGATTCCGGTTCGGAATTTTCATATATTGAAAAAAAACAAAATCTTTTAAATTCAAATCTGACTTTTATTATTCAAAAATTTAAACGAATAAAGAAATCATTTCAAAAATCGGTATTATCCCTAACTTATCGGAAGAATTTTACGGATATTTTCACTTTATTGTTGATTGTTTTTTCTGCAATATTTATTTATGTCAGAATAAAGAACAAACTTACGGAAGATATTAATGAATTAAATTTACAAGTCCAAAACCTGACTAAGACAAATAATTCGAAAGTTTTTGAAAGCAGTGAAGAATTTGAACCTGTATTAAACGGGATTAATTCTGTTCATTTAAAATTTGCCGAAATTTCTGATTTTGTGAGCAGCTTACTTTCAGATGATTATAATATTGATTTTTCATCTTCAGAGAAAATAAATCCGGTTCAAAAGTCATTAATTGATTTAAGAGATAAATTAAAAGAAAATATTGAATTAAATAATAAACGACTTGAAGAAGAGCATCGAAGACAATGGTTCTCGGAAGGAAAAGCAAAATTTAACGATATTTTACGAGAAGCAAATTTTGAAATAAAAAATTTAGCAGAAACATCGTTAATTAATATGGTCAAATTTTTAAATGCTGCACAGGGCGGATTTTTTATTCTGAATGATAATGAATCAACACCGTTTCTTGAATTAATTTCGGCTTTTGCCTATGACAGAATAAAATTGCTTACAAAACGAATTGAAATCGGCGACGGACTTGTAGGAATGTGTGCAGTAGAAAAAAATACGGTTGTTATTACGGATGTCCCTGAAGATTATATGCAAATTGAATCCGGATTGGGAGAAGCCGCACCGACAAATATTTTAATAATTCCTTTGAAGACCGAAGATAATGTTTTAGGTGTTATTGAAATTGCATCTTTTTATGAGTTTAAAAAAAATGAAATAGATTTTATTGAGAATGTTGCAGAAGATATTGCTACAACACTTGAAACAACAAAAATTTCTGCAAAAACATCCGAATTATTACAAGAAACTCAAAAAAAATCGGAAGAACTCGCATTAAGGGATACTGAAATGTCCGAAAAGATAAGCGAATTGAGAGATGCTCAAAAAGAAACGAAAAGAAGTGTTTCTGAAATGAATGCTTTAACTACGGTAATTGATAAAGTCCTGTTTAAAATTGAACTTACAACAGCCGGAAAAATAAGCTCAGTCAATAACCTGTTTTTGAGTCGTTTAGGATACAAACAAACTGAAATGCGTAATAAAGGGTTTGTCGATTTTATAAAAGATAACGAAAAGAAAGTATTGGAAGATGTTTATAATGAAGTTTCCAAAGAGAATTATACTCGGCAAGAAATTATTTTTATAACCAAACAAAATTCCGAAATAAAAACGAGCAGCTTTTTTTCTGCCGTCAGAAACGAAAAAGGTGAAATAGTCAGAATTCTGATGTTGGCTGATAATACTTCTTACAGAGAAGAACTACAAAAGAAAAATGTCCTGTTAAAAGAAGAATTAAATACAAAAGTTCATATTATTTCTGAAAAAGAGAAAGAAATAAGCAGCATTTTTAAAAAAGTTAAACAGTCAGGGAATATTCCCGATAATGAAATTATAAAATTAAAACAAAGAGAAAAAAGAGTATTAGAAAGTCATGAAACAAGTTCAGAAAAAAAATATGTCGAATGGTTAAAAGATGTAAAATCTGAAAAATGAGCAAAGGAATTAATAACATATCAATTATTAGAAATTCAACGATTTGGAAATCTGTTTTGAACAGTTTCCTTTTTGGTTTGTTTTTTCCTGCTGCAGCTTGGGTATATTATTTTTTAAGCAATAAAATTAACTTGACCGGTCAAAACATTACGGATATCCATGTATTAAACCCTGTACTTTTTCTTATTGATTTGATTCCTGTTCTGTTAGCAGGACTTTCATTTTTCTTATCTAAACGATTACAAAATGAACGAATTCAAATTTATAATCAACTTCTTTCAAAAGAAAATTTAATCCAAAAATATTCCGGATATGTTAAAAAAATAGGAAAAGGCGAATATTCAGATGTTGCGAATATGCATTTTGATGATGATTTAGGACAATCTCTTAATGAGATGAAAGAAAATTTATTGTTAAAATATCAAACTGAGGAAAAGCAGAAATGGATTTTTGACGGGAAAAATTTATTTGATGAAATTTTAAGAAAACACAATGAAATAAAACCCTTAGCCTATGAAATTTTAGTTAATTTAACGGAATATTCTAATGCTGTTCAAGGAATATTTTATATTTTTGATGATGACATCCAAAAACTAACATCTGTCTCATCTTATGCATACGGAAGAGAAAAATTTTTGCAATCAGAATATAAGTTAGGTGAAGGTCTGATCGGACAAGCTTCTTATGAAAAAGCGATTCTTTACAGAAAAAATTTGCCTGATAACTTTATAACTGTTTCTTCCGGAATATTAGGTGAACAAAAACCAAAATCTTTAGTTGTTTTGCCTTTGCTGGGAGATGAGAAAGTTCAAGGTGCCGTGGAATTGGCATTTTTAAAAAACAATATATCCGAAGATGTTCTCTTGTTATTTGAAGAATTAAGCGGTATTATCGGTCAAACCTTATTTAATATTAAAGCAAATACAACGACGAAAAAATTGCTTACGGAATCTCAAAAACTTACGAATGATTTACGGCATAATGAAGAAGAACTGAGAAAGAATGCCAAACAAACGGAAAAAACGCAAGTTGAATTAGAGAAATCAAATATTGAACTTGCTCAAAAAATTGCTGAAGTTGAACAAGGACAAAAACGTCTTCATGCCTTGCTTGAAAATGCTTCTGAAGTTATTACAATTTATGATAAAGAAGGAATTGTTCAATATGTAAGTCCTTCAGTAAGAAGTATTTTGGGGTTTGCGACTGAGGAAATGATCGGTGTGAACAGGTTTGAAAGGGGTGAGCGAATTTTAAAAGATGTATTTCTGTTTTTATTGGAAAATCCAAATGAAGAAAAAACCTTTGAATACCAATATACCGATAAAAATAATAAGCGCTTATGGTTGGAAACGACGGGTCGGAATCAGTTAAATAATCCGGCTATTAACGGGATTTTATTTAATACACGGGATATTACGGAACGAAAAGAAGCTGAAACCGTTAAGCGTTTAAGCAGTGAAATGCAAGCATTGTCTGAAAATAGTCCTGATATGATAATTCGTATGGGACCTGACGGAACATTTTTCTATGCAAATCCGACAACGGAACGATTCATCGGGCTAAATCCGAAAACTTTAATCGGAAATAATATTGAAAATTCAGATATTGATGAAACTGTTAAAACGTTTATAAAATCGATAACTGCCGAAACAATTGCCGAACATGAAGAAATTCAAAAAGAAACGGTTTTTAATATCGATAATGTTAAACGAATTGTTCAATTTAATGCTATTCCCGAATACGGAGAAAATCAAGAATTGAATACAATCCTTTTTGTTGTACATGATATCACTGAGAGAAAAGAGATTGAAACAGAGATTGAAAATAAGAATAAAAATATTACGGAAAGTATCAATTATGCACAACGGATTCAATCTGCAATTATTCCTGATTTTGATATAATTAAACGTTATTTGCCTAATTCATTTATGCTTTATCACCCAAGAGATGTGGTGAGCGGTGATTTGCCTTGGTTTTATGTAACCGATGAAGAAATATATATAGCTGCCATTGATTGTACCGGACACGGAGTACCGGGAACCTTAATTTCATTTATTGCTTATTTTTCTTTAAACAGTATTTTAAACAGTCCGGAAAAAAGAACAACTTCGGAAATTCTCGATGAACTTCACGTTCGTGTAAAACGTACGTTAAAACAAGATTCTCCGGATTCAAAAGCACGTGATGGCATGGATATTGCCATTGTTAAAATTAATTATAAAACAAATAAGTTGGAATTTGCGGGAGCTCATCGACCTTTATTTTACTTAAAAGGAGATGAATTAAGCAGATATAAAGGAGACCGAATGTCAATAGGCGGTAAATCTGTTGCATCCAGAAGAGGTAAAGGTGAAGAAAAATTCACAAATTATGAAATAGATATTGCTAAAAAAGATAAAATTTTTATATTTACCGATGGATTACCGGATCAAATCGGTGGTAATGAAGGCAGAAAATATCAGGCCGGCAGGATAAGAGATATTATTGTTGAAAAAAATAATTTTTCAATGAAAGAATATTATAATTACTTTGTGGAAGATTTTGAAAACTGGAAACAAAATTTTAAACAAATTGATGATATTTTATTTATCGGAATAGAATTTTAAATATTTTTGTATGGCAGAATCAGAAAAAAATAAAGCAAAATTGCATTTCGCTTATGATTTTTATAAGATTATGAAAGAAAGTGATGTTACTTTTGCTTATGAGGGTGAAATAACTCATGAAATTACAAAAGCATTCAGCTCATTAGCCGAAAGCCATATTGCATTAAATAATGAGTCAAACGCCTTGCAAAAAAGAGTGTTTCACGTTATGGTTGAATCACTTCAAAATATAAGTAAACATTCTTCAGAAAGGAAATTTAAAGATTCTATGTTTGCAGGACAAGGAATTTTTTTGGTTACAAAAGATGATCAAGAATATAATATAACAACCGGAAATGTTGTTCTTAATGAAAAAATTCCGGCTTTAAAAGAACATATTGAAAAAATTAATTCAGGTAATAAGAAAACATTAAAAGAACTTTATAAAAAGAAGATTAAATTCGGTAAATTGTCTGATAAAGGCGGTGCCGGATTAGGTTTTATTGATATGGTAAGAAAAACAGGTGAACAATTAATTTATACATTTTTAGATTTGAACGATAAAAAAACCTATTTTGTATTAACATCAACGATATTCAGAACAAAATAACAGAACTATGCGAATAATTAAAATTGAAGGTACGGACGATACTCCCCAAGTTACATTAGATGCAAATCCGGAGAATCCGTTTATGGAGATTTCAGGACGATCTTTGCCTGAAGATGTAGTTGCTTTTTATGACCCTATTTTAGAGTGGTTAGACGAGTATGCTGAGAATCCTCTTGAAAAAACGGTTTTAAACATTAAACTTGAATATTTTAATACGGCATCATCAAAATTATTATTAGATATTTTATTAAAATTAGAAGATTTGAGTGAAGCTGACCATGATGTTCTCGTAAGGTGGCATTATCCGGATGATGATGAAGATATGGAAGAAGCAGGTGAAGAATACGAAGATATTGTTGAAGTTCCTTTTGAACAAGTCAGTTATTCAATTGACTAATTCATATTTTTGATAAATAATGCAATGCTTATGTAATATATGCTTTGCATTATTTATAAAATTATATTGCTGTTTTCAGTTTCGTATAATCCAATACTATGAGTGAAGAAATATTAAAAGCGTTAATGCAACTGTTTGCAATTATTGCAAAACAGGATGAGGGTGTTGTTCTGGAGGAAGAAAAGTTTGTCAGAATATTTTTGGCTTCTCAATTAAGCAAATCACAGGTTGAAGAATATATGGATTTGTTTATTAAGCATTCCGAAAGAGAAGAAAAAAAACGAAAAAAGAAAGAAGGTAGAGAAGGTCCCTCAGGGCAAGTTAAAATGGTTGATTCCGTTCGTGTAATGGGAATTTGTCGTAAAATTAATAAGACTTTGAACCATAAGCAAAAGGTTATTGTATTAGCTCGTTTGTTTGAACTTATAAATGTTGAAAAGAAATTAACCGAGCAACGCATGGAGATTATTTCCGTTGTTGCCGATGCTTTTAATTTAACTTCCAAGGAATATAAAGAAATAGAAAACTTTGTTATTCAAGATGATTACAGAGAATTAGATTCCGAATCTGTTTTAATAATAAATGACAAAGAACATACACATACAAAATCTCAACACATACTTTCTGATAGTTTACACGGAAGTGTTTTAATTTTGCAAATTAAAAGTGCTGATTTATATTTTCTTAAATATACCGGAAAACAAGATGTATTTCTTAACAGTACGAATGTATACAATAATCGTGTTTACCTGTTTGCTCCGGGAAGTGTTATAAAACTGCCGAAAGGAAAACCTGTTCATTACAGTGATGTTGTTGCTCGATTTATGCAAGATTTAGAAATTTCTAAACTTTCATTTATCGTTAAAGATTTGCAATACCGTTTTAAAACCGGAGATATCGGAGTGAGAGATGTCAGTTTCTCGGTTGATCACGGGAAATTAGTCGGTATAATGGGAGCCAGCGGTTCCGGAAAAACAACGTTGGTAAATACCTTATCCGGTATTACGACACCTTCTTCCGGAGAAGTCCGAATTAACGGTATTAACCTCCATCATAACCACGGAGAACTTGAAGGGGTTATCGGTTATATACCGCAAGATGATTTGCTGATTGAAGAATTAACCGTTTATCAAAATTTATATTATAATGCCAAACTTTGTTTTAAAGATAAAAATGAAGAAGATTTATCGGCATTGGTAATAAAAACATTGAAAGATTTAGGCCTGAACGATAAAAAAGATTTGAGAGTCGGTAATGCGATGAACAAAACAATCAGCGGCGGTCAAAGGAAACGTTTAAACATTGCTCTTGAATTGATTAGAGAACCTTCAATTTTATTTGTTGATGAACCGACATCCGGATTATCCTCAAGAGATTCTGAGAATGTTATGGAATTGTTAAGTGAATTAACGCAAAAAGGAAAATTGATTTTTGTAGTAATTCACCAACCTTCTTCCGATATTTATAAAATGTTTGACCGGATGTTGATTTTAGATCAAGGTGGTTATTTGGTTTGGTACGGAAACCCTGTTGATGCGGTTGTTCATTTTAAAACCCTTGACAATCAGGTTAATGCAGATGTCGGTGAGTGCGGAGTTTGCGGTAATGTTACACCGGAACTAATTTTTGATATCATTGAAGCTGAAGTTGTTGATGAATTCGGAAGATATACCGAACAAAGGAAAATATTACCTCAAGAATGGGAAAAAAATTATCAGGAAGGTGTTCCGAAAGATGAAGTAGAAGAAGTCAATGATGAACCGCCGGCAACTTTAAATATTCCGAATTGGTTCAAACAATTTAAAATTTTCTTAACACGTGATGTATTAGCAAAAATAAGTAATACCCAATATATTGTATTAAATCTTTTAGAAGCTCCTTTACTCGGGTTTATACTTGCTTTTTTAATTCGATATATTGCCGACCCGAATTCATCGGTTTATATTTTCTTTGATAATGAAAATATTCCTCCTTATATATTTATGTCTATAGTTGTAGCTTTATTTTTAGGATTAACCGTAAGTGCCGAAGAAATTTTCAGAGATCGAAAAATTTTAAAACGTGAAAAGTTTCTGCATCTTAGCCGTTCTTCTTATTTAATGGCAAAAATTGTTATTCTGACAAGTATTTCCGCCATTCAGGCATTCTTATTTGTTGTAATCGGAAATGCCATACTGGATATTCAAGGAATGTATTTTGCTTATTGGATTATATTATTCTCAGTTTTTGTTTTTGCAAATTTTATGGGTTTAAATATTTCATCAGCTTTTAATTCTGCCGTTACAATTTATATCTTAATTCCGTTATTGATGATTCCTCAAATGGCATTAGGCGGGGCAATGTTCAGTTTCAGTAAATTAAACAGATTGATAGGAAGTGTCGATAAAGTTCCCGTTATTGCCGATATGATGGCTTCACGATGGGCTTATGAAGGATTAATGGTTTATCAGTTTAAAGAAAATAAATTTGAGAAACAATATTTTGATTATGATCAAGTTAAAAGTATTGCAAATTTTAACCAAGATAAATTAATCCCGAAACTTTCCGAAAGTATTGAAGCGATTGAAATTGTAAGAGAAGAAAATGAAGGAAAAAATAATGTTGATTCTGTTAATAAAGTTGTTGCTTATGAATTGGCTTTATTAAAACATGAAATACCGAAAGAAAACCGTAAAATTCTTGAATTAACCGAGAAATTAAGAGATTTTAAAAGCGGTAAAAACGGAAAGAAGATTAATTTTGATGTTTTTTATAATGGTTTTGATGCTCTGGCTGCTGATGATGAAACAGTTAAGGATTCACTGTTTATTCCCGAAGAGTTGATAAACGCACTTAATGTTAAAACATATGAAGTAGAAAAGCACGGCTATGAATTAATGGATGATCTTGAAAAATGGAAAGATTTCTATCTCGCTGTTTATTCAAGTGCCAATGAATTAAGAGAAAATTTAATTGCCTATCAAGATGAACGGAAGCCGGGATATTATATTAAATTTCGGAATAAATATCACAATGAGCATTTGGATGATATTGTAAGGAATATCTATGAAAAGAATAAAATATTACGTTTTAATGAAAAGCTGGTCAGGCAAGAAGAACCGATTTATTTAGAACCGGATGATTCTAATTTTATCGGATTCAGATCTCATTTTTATGCACCGCATAAATATTTTTTGGGGCATAAGTTTGAAACGTTTTGGTTTAATATATTCGTCATTTGGGCAATGTCATTACTATTGTATATCCCTTTATATTATGACCATTTAAGAAGGATTGTAGAGTTTTTCGGAGATTTAAATTTTAATAAAAAGAAAATAAATAAAAATATAGAAGAAGTACAAAATAAGGTTGAATCGTGAAAAAAATGAACAATATTTTTTAAAATATAAATTTTTTAATATCTTTGATTGTTGATTGCCTTTGTCTAACTAATTTATTATGATTAAAAAACTGATATTTATATTTTCTGTTGCACTTTTTTTTGCAGCGTGCGGCGGTGGCGGAGATGAAAATACAATCACCGGACCTGATACGCAAAATGATGTAAGAAGTGTTCAAATTAATCCTGAAAAAATAAACGGATTAATTGAAAGTTTTCCGTCGCCTATAGAGATGGCTGCAACAATTGAAGATATGAAAGTGCCGTATTCAAAAAAACATCTTGTTCCGACTGAAATTGCTGCCGATTTTGATTCTAATTTCGATAAAGCATTAGGACTGGGAATGTTAAGTGCAGATTTAGGGTATTTAAATGTGTACAACAGGAAAAATGCTATTGTTGAATACTTAACATCCATAAAACGTTTGGCAGATGCCTTAGATGTTGATCAATTTTTTGAATTTCAAACACTTAAGCGGCTTGCAACAAACAGTAATAATTTGGATTCTCTAATGTTTTTATCCGTTACAAGTTATCACGATATGGATGAGCATTTAAGAAAAACAAGACGAAGTGATTTAAGTGCTTTAATGATTACCGGAGTATGGACGGAAGGACAATATTTAGCATGTAAGGTGAATCAATTTAAAAGTGATAAAAGTACGGAAGAAATTATTGCAGGACAAAAGGACATTGTTAAAGAACTTTTAGGCGTATTGGAATTTTTTGATGATAAACCGAAGTTCAAAAAAATGAATGATCAATTTCGCGGATTACTGAAATTGTATGATACTGTTGAAATTAAATTGATTGAAGGGGAAGATAAAATATCATACGATCAAGATTCCATTCCGGTTATTGAACCCGGAGAGCATACTGAAATAATTTATACTCAAGAAGATTTAAATAAAATACAAAATAAAATTATTAAAATTCGTAACAATTTAATCTCATTATAATGAAGAAGATAGCCATTCTTATAGCCATAACCAGTTTTTTTATATTTGTACCCGGAGAAAAGGCTCAAGCACAATGTAAACAACAACGCGTTTATCATTGCGCCAGAAAAGGCGGAAATGCAATATATCTGCGTGACTTTAACACAAAACTTAAAGCCGTAAGATCCGAAAGAAGCATTAACGGTACAAAATGGCCGGTTGTTCTTAACAGAGGTACCAGATATCGTTTTATTCTTTGTACTCCCAGCGGATCAGGAAATGATGTGAAATTAACGCTTTTTGACAGCAGACATCCAGAAACAAGACCCTGGAATTCTACAGAAAAAAGCGGAGGAGATAAATTCGATTTTATTTGTAAACGTTCCGGAGTTTATTATGTTTCTATTCGTTTTAAAGCAGGAAAAGGGAAGCGTAAAACGTGTGCTGTAGGGATTTTATCTTTTGTCGGGAAAAACCAATAAATACTAAATATTTTTAAAAAAAGGAAAGACAATACATATTGTATTGTCTTTCCTTTTTTATTTGTGAACGTTAAATGCTTAAATTTTATAACCACCGAACAACAGCACAATCTTGTCTGTGTGCTAACATCGAATGTTTCGGATATATGCGAAAAGCGTAATTAATACTTCCCGGTTTTGAAGGTGTAAAATAAAACGAATAATAAACAGATGAACCTTCAACCGTTTCTTTTTCTAAATTAATAATATCCGTAATTGTTAATTCTCCGGATGCCGTTGATTCGCTGATAACCATTTCTGCTGCCACATCTTCAGAATTTAAACCGTTTATATTCAGTTTAATGCCGCCTTTATATGTTTGCCCGGGAATTAAGGAAACATTTGTAATGGCACTGACATCAAATTCCTCTGTTTTAATTTTTTTCCATTCACTTTCAATATTTTCTTTCCATGCCGCAATTTCTTTAGCTTTTTCAAAATCATTATCAGCTATTTTTAAATAACGGGTTTTAAGTTTTAAATAATAGCGATCTCTGTAATCATTTATCATACGTTCAGAAGTAAATTCGGGAGCAATTTCCGAAATGCATTTTTTAATATACAGAATCCAATCGTCAGGAATACCGTCGCGATCTCTGTTATAATATAAAGGGATGATTTCAGTTTCTAATTTTCGGTAAATTTGTTCGGCATCATATTCATTTTGCAGCTCCTTATTTTTGTATGTGTTTTGTTGAGATAATGCCCAGCCGCCTTTTTCTTTATAGCCTTCTACCCACCAGCCGTCTAAAACACTGAAATTAAGAACCCCGTTCATTACAGCTTTCATTCCGCTGGTTCCGGATGCTTCAAGCGGTCGGGTAGGTGTGTTAAGCCATACATCAACTCCTTTTACAAGTTCTTTGGCCAAAGACATGTTGTAATCTTCTAAAAAAAGGATTTTTCCTATGAATTCAGGCCGTTTTGAGATTTCGACAATCTGTTTTATGATTCCTTTTCCTCCGCCGTCTTTCGGGTGCGCTTTACCGGCAAAAATAAATTGAACAGGAAAATCAGGATTATTTACAATTTTATTTAATCGATCTAAATCCGTAAATAATAAGTTGCCTCTTTTGTAGGTCGCAAATCGTCTTGCAAACCCTATTGTTAAAGCATTTTTGCTGAATGTGTTTTTTATTTTTATGACATCTTTAGGGTTCTCGTTTCTGCTGACTCTTACCGAATCTATAATGTTATTAATGTAGTTATAAAGCTGCGTTTTTTGTTTTTTTCGTATGTCCCAGATTTCTTCCGTAGAAATTTGGTATATTTTAGTAAAATCGATTTCTCCCTTGTCATTTTTTAAAATCTCTTGCCAGTGTTTTGAAGTCCATGTTGAATAATGAACCCCGTTTGTTACATATCCTATATGAAGTTCTTCGGGGAAATAACCGGGCCACATATTATTAAAGATAACTTTTCGTGAGACTTCTCCGTGAAGTTTGCTTACACCGTTAATTTCTTGGGATGTATTTGCTGCAAGTACGCTCATGGAAAATTTTTCATCTTCATTTTCATGATTTTCTTTACCCAAATTAATGAATTTCTTCCACGAGACACCTAATTTGTTCGGATAATCTCCCATATATTGCATCATTAAACTTTCCGGAAAAGCGTCATGTCCGGCAGGGACAGGTGTATGAGTAGTAAACAGATTCGATGCTCTGACAACTTCTAAAGCTTCGTTAAAAGATAATTTTTGTGATTTCATCAGACATTTTAATCGTTCAAAAACCGTAAAAGCAGCATGACCTTCGTTTAAATGGTAAATATCTTTTTGAATTCCCAATAAATTTAATGTTTTTACACCTCCGATTCCGAGAATCATTTCTTGACGCAATCGATTTTCATTATCACCGCCGTATAATCGATAAGTAATGACTTTGTCCTCATCCGAGTTGTCATTTCTGTCAGTATCCAAAAGGAATAATTTGATTCTTCCTACTTTTAATTCCCAAATTTGAGCATATACTTTTCTGCCTTCCATTTCAACTGAAACAGTAACAGCATCACCGTTTTTATCTTTGAGAAGTTCTGCCGGAGAATCCATAAATCTTTGAGATTCATATACTTCATCTTGATTGCCTGATTGAGAAATTATTTGTTTAAAGTAACCTTGACGATAAAACAAGCCTATTGCTGTCATGTCATAACCGGAATCGCTTGCTTGCTTTAAATAATCTCCTGCTAACACGCCTAAGCCGCCGGAATATATTTTTAAAATATTGGTCATTCCGTATTCCATACTGAAATATGCAATCGAAGGTAAATTCTTATCATAAGGAGTGTTAATGTATGTTTCAAAATCGCCGAATACTTTTTCAAATTTCTTTAAGAATTGAGAATCTTTTTGAAGTTCCTCAAATCGTTCTTGTGAAATTGATTTCAGCATTGAATTAGGATCGATGCAATTACTGATTGAATTTTTGTTATTAATATATTTGAAAAGTTCCGTAGCTTCATTATTCCAAGACCACCATATATTTCGTGACAATTCTTCAAGTTTTTTCAGTTTGCCTGTATAATGCGGTTGTATATTTACGGTATGCCAATTCGGCAAATTTTTAATTGTGCTCATTCGTTCGTTTGATTAAAAAATTAATTCACAAAAATATATTTTAATTTAAGACATACAAAAAAGCACTCCAAAAAAAAGAGTGCTTGGTCTTTTGTTTTTCGGTTACGAAATTTTAAAGTTTTGTTTTAATTTTTGATGCAATACTTTTAAATTTATCTTCGGACAGTTTAAGTTTTTCTCTTTTGAAATTTAATTCTGCTTCATCGTTAAACGGAATTAAATGAATATGTGCATGCGGAACTTCCGTGCCGATAACAATAACGCCTACCCTTACACATTTAATTGATTTGTCAAGTGCTCCGGCTATTGTTTTTGCAAAAATCATCATCTCGCCAAGTGTTTCATTATCAAGGTCAAAGATATAATCAATTTCTTTTTTAGGAACAACTAAAGTGTGTCCTTCCGTAAGCGGATTTATGTCTAAAAAAGCAAAGAAATTTTCGTTTTCTGCAATTTTATAGGAAGGAATGTCGCCGTTAATAATTTTTGTGAAAATAGATGCCATAATATAATCAATTAAATTGAAATGTCAAGTATTTCAAATGTTACGGTTCCTGCAGGAACTTGAATATCAACCTTATCACCTTTTTTCTTTCCGATGAGTCCTTGTGCAATCGGTGTGTCAACGGAAATCTTTTTTTCTTTAAAATTTGCTTCTCTTTCCGAAACAATCGTATATTCGGTAATTGCTCCGTTTTGAAGATTTTTGAGTTTAACTTTATTCATTATCTGAACCTGTGCTGTGTCAATCATTGATTCATCAATGATTTTAGCATTTCTTAAGGTTGCCTGAAGTTGTCCGAGTTTCATCTCCATCATACCTTGTGCTTCTTTTGCCGCATCATATTCGGCATTTTCAGATAAGTCTCCTTTATCTCTGGCTTCCGCAATTTGTTTTGAAATTTTCGGACGCTCAATCATAGTCAAATGTTCAATCTCTTCCTTGAGTTTCCTTAAACCTTCTTCCGTTAAATAAACAATTTCTGACATAACTATTTGATTAAAACAGTAAAAAAAGAAAGAATCTTGATGTATTCAGCACAGCAAGACTCTTTCAAAGTGCAAATATACAAAAAGATAACGAGATATGCAAGTTTTTTTAGTTTTTTGCATAAAGAGATTTGCGGTTAATTATCTAATTATCGGATAATTACAATAATATGAAATAGTATTTATTTAAACCAACGTTTCGGATATTCCGAAGAATCGTACTTTTTATTTTTATTTTTATCTCTTTTTTTTGAATTCATCTTTTTAGCCTTTGCCTTATCTCTTTGAGCAATACGTTTTTGATCTTCTTTCATTTTTTTTTGAACCTCCTTATTTTGAAGTGCAAAACTTCTTTTTCTTCTGAGTTCAAGGAGTTTTGTCGAGAATTTCTCTTGTTTATTTTTAGCTTTATTAAAGATAATACGTTCATCTCCTTTTAATCGCATTGCCGTACCTTTGTTTAATGTTTTCCGTTCATTGTCTGATAATGCATAACGTTTTCTTAAACGTTCTTCTTTTCTGTCGTATTTTAAGGCGGTTTTATTTTTGCGAATGGCTTCTCGTTTTCCCTCCCGTTTAAATTGTTTGTTAACAATTTTATAGCGTTCTTTATCCGAAATTGTATCACCGGGAGCCGTGTCGGATTTTTTTAAACGATCAAATATCATTGTTTTTCGATATCGGGAATTTCGCTTATTAATTAATTTCTTTCTGTATCTGAAGGGTTTATTTACGGCAAGTTTTAATAAAAGTTTATCCGTAAATGATTTATCCCTTTTCATATCTCGTTCTTTTTCTTTCGAAGTATAAGAATATTTCTTTTTATAATGTTTTATGTCGTAATCATCCCATGCACGAAGTAATGAATCTTGTTCCTTTGCATTCATTTTTACCCATAATCCGGGTGTTATGCGTTGCGGTTTTTCATTACCTTCGGTATCTTTTGTGCTGTCATTTTTGTTTTTCTTAAAAAGACTAAAACGTTTTTTTTGAATTGAAGAGTCATTTGTAACAGAATCGGTTGCTGAGACGATACTGTCTTGATTATTTTTTCGTTTGAATAAGTTTTTAAATGAAAATTTGGTTTTATCTGAAGACGTTGTATCATTTATTTCATCTTCATTTTTGATTTTTTTCTTGAATAAATTTTTTAATGAGAATTTATGCCTTGTTTTAACGCTGTCATTTTGTATAATTAAAGTATCGGAATAAGAGTTGCTTACAGTATCTTCTTGTGCACAACCGAAAAAACTTATCAATATAAAAATTGAAATTAAAATTGTATATTTGCTTTTTTTTGTAACTTGCATCAGATATTAAAAAAGTATCAAATTTAGTGCTAAAAAAATTGTAATTAGTAAAAATATGATGAAAATCGGATATATCAATATAAAAACTTGCTTTTCTTTTGTTTTATTATTAAATCTGTTTCTTTTTTCTTCTTGTGATGAAAATAAAAATCCGATTCCGACTGTTTATGTTGATATTTATATTGATTTGAACGACACTCAATACTATGATTTACAATCTGTCGGGGGCTACGTTTATATTACGGGCGGTGTAAACGGAATATTGATTTACAGAAGTTCCGCAGATGAATTCAGAGCTTATGACAGAACATGTCCTTACGATCCGGATATCGGAAGAGTTATTGTTAATGATTCAAGATTGAATGCTGTTGACTCTGTCGGTTGTAAATCTGAGTTTTCATTATTGCTTGACGGTGCCGTTTCTCAAGGTCCGTCTCAATTTCCCCTTAAAGCTTATACTTGCATTTATGATATAAATGCTCAAATATTACATATTAAAAATTAGGTGAATTTATTATAAAAAAAGAAAGAGGCTGTCTCAAAAGTATAATAAAACGTCATTCCGAATTTATTTCTGAATCTTAACCCGAAAAATTTATGAATTTTCCGTAGTTGAAAGTAAAAAGTTGAATGTTAAAAGTTTAGCTATTTTTATTATAAATTTTCATAGCCCAAATTTGAGCTATAAGGTTTTCCTCTATTTGTGCTATAACACTTTGAACTTTATACTTTTAACTTTCAACTCCCAATTATTT
>JAOZQB010000125.1 GCA_029932445.1 Bacteroidales bacterium
TACTGCTTTGCAGTAATAATAAATATTATAATATTTATTTTACAGATAATTTTTATCCGCCTTAATCAACATAGACCCAAAAAATAAAGCAGTATAAATAACAGTTAAAACAGTTATGTTGAACTTGTTTCAGCATCTTTGGAACAAGTTCAACATAACAAAACGAACTTTTTAAACCGCTTCTTTTAAAAACGTTATTTTTTATTTCCCAATTCCTGCAACATTACCTCAACTGCTTTTTCCAATTGTTGATCTCTGCCTTTGATAACGGTTTCATAATCGTTTCTGACCTTATAATCGGGTTCTAATTGTTTATTTTCCAAATAGTCTCCTGTCATATCCAAAGCACCGACTTCGGGAATACCGAAATACAAACTCTTATCTTGCAAGCTTTCCCACCATACGGCTGTCATGGTTCCCGGATTAGGCATTCCCACGGTTTTTCCTATTTTCAAAGCCGTGTATGCATACGGAAATCCGTAACCGTCGGAATAATTTCCTTCCGACATCAGCAATATTGTCGGTCTCACCCATTTGCCGAGCGGGTCGTAACCGAATTTATGCCCGCGAGGACTGAATGTAATGTATTTTTTTCCGCTGAAAAGCGTTGCTAAATCATCATGCAACCATCCGCCGTGATTATAGCGTGTATCAATAATTACGGCTTCTTTATGATATTCTTTTCCGAGCAATTCCGAATACACTTTCCTGAAACTTTTACTGTCCATCCCTCTTACGTGAACATAGCCCAAACGTCCGCCGGATAATTTTTCAACTTCGGCTCTTCGGTTTCTTACCCAACGTTCATAAAGCAAATCAGTTTCAGCTCTTCTTGAAATTGCTTTAACACGTTCGGTATAAGTTTTTTTTCCGGCAATATCTTTTATGCTTAACAAAACATCTTTTCCGGCTTTATGGTTTAACAGTTTAAAATAGGTTTGATTATCTGTTACGGGCTGATTATCAATTTTTTCAATGACAAAACCGGGTTTAATTTTATGTTCGGTACGCAAAATCGGACTTTTTTCTAAAACTTCCTGAATTTTAATCCCGGGACCGGAATAATTGAAATCAAAAATAATTCCTAATGAAGCCGTTTTGTCACCGGATTTATCCTTATGACGATAACCGCTGCCGGTATGAGAAGCATTTAATTCGCCCAACATTTCGCTCAACATTTCGGCATAATCATAATTATTATTAATATAGGGTAAAAATTTTGCATAAACCGTTTTATAGTATGCCCAATCAACTCCCTGCATATCTTTTTTATAAAACTTTTTTAATGCTTGTCTCCACACATGTTCAAACATATAGGCACGTTCGGCACTTTTATTAAGATAATATTCTGCTTTAAATGAAATCGGTTTTTTAGAATAATCAGCCGTTTTTATTTTTATCATATTACCTCCGGAATATAAAAACAAATTTTTACCGTCTTTATCTGTTTGCAAAGCACCGCCGTAACCGGAAAGTTTTTTTGCCAATTTAGTTTGATGCTTTCTTAAGTCATTCACCCATAAATCAAAACCTTTCTCGAAACGTGTCAGATAATACAATTTATCACCTTCGGAAGATAAAATCATATCCGAAATTGACGATGAATTAATGGTTAAGCGTGCAATTCGGTCTTCCAATCCGTTTTTTTCAATCTTAACGGGTTTTATTTCCTTCTTTTTATCTTTTTTCAATTTCTTTTTACTGTCATTATTCTCAGCATCATCTTTTTTATTCTTTTCTTTTTTCTTTTCTTTTTCTTTCAGAAATTTATATTCTTCTTCCGAAAGTCGAAATTTATCGTAAGCATCTTGCGTAAAAAACATGGCATACACATCGCGGTATGATCCCCAAGACCCGTGACTTCTGTACCCTTCTCTGTCCGATTCCCAAATCATTCCTTGTCCGTTTAAAATCCACTTCGGATTGCTGTCGGAATAACCGCTTTGGGTCAAATTCAGAGGTTTCTCGCTGCCGTCAGCTTTTATCAAACCGATATCATTTGAAAATAAGGTATTGGGTGAGTAACTGACCAAAAAATATTTGCTGTCGGGTGACCACTGATAATCTTGATCCCCGTCAGAATAGGAATAATTATATTTTCCGTCAAGAACCGTTCTTGTTTTTTTACTTGCTAAATTTAAAACTCGTAAAGTTGTTCTTTCTTCCAAATATGCAACTTCTTTTCCGTCAGGTGAATATTCAGGTTGATATTCTTCTTTCTCTGAGTTTAATAAAGTTTCTTCTTTTAATTGTGTTGCAAAAATGAAGTTCGTTTCATCTTTCTTCACAATTTTTGTTTGATACACATTCCAACTTTTATTTCTTTCGGAAGCATACAAAATTGCTTTACCGTCGGGACTGAAACTAACCGATCGTTCTTGTTCGGGTGTAGCAGTTATTTGCTTGGTCGAAGAATAATCAACAGACGTTACAAAAACGTTTCCTCGTAAAATAAAAACGGCTTCTTTACCGTCGGGAGAAACTTTGAATTCGGTAATACCGGAAGATTTTGTAATATATTCTTCCGGCTTATTCATTACATCGGAGAAAATCGAAATATTTACTTTTTTCGGTTCTGCTCCATTTTTCATAAAATAAATTTCCCCGTCGTAACCGAAACATAAATCATCATTATCGGATACGGTTAAAAAGCGTACCGGATTTTTTTCAAAATGTGTAATTTGTGTGATATTTTTCGGATTTGCAAGTTCAAATTTGCACACATTAAACGTGTTCCCGAATTGTTCACTTGTATAATAAACTTCTTTTTCATCAGAAGAATAAAACGGAAGTCTGTCCTCACCGGCAAAACTTGTCAATTTTGTATGTTTTCCTGTTTTGGTATCATACATCCAAACATCTCTTGCAATTGAAGATTGATGATGTTTTCGCCAATAATTTTCGGGACCTTTTGCATCTTGACAGATAATTTTGGATTTATCTTTTGAATATTTTGCTTCCTCAGCAGGCGTTGATAAAATTTGCTTTAGCGCACCGCCGTTTATCGAAACTTCATAGAGTTCACTCAAATAAGAACGCGGGAAACTTACGTTTTGCTCCGGGTCTTCAATGGTTGCCTTGAATAAGATATTTTTCCCGTCAGGTGTAAAAGATGTCGGTTTTTCACTGCCCGAATAAAAAGTTAACCGTTTCGGTACACCGCCTTTGACAGCTATCGTAAAAATATCAAAATTTCCGTAACGATCTGAAGCAAAAGCAATTGTTTTACCGTCAGGTGACCAAATCGGTTTGAAATCATAAGCCGGATTGCTTGTTAAAGCAGTTGCCGTTCCGCCTTTCGAAGGGACTTTGTAAAGATCTCCTTTATATGAAAACACAATTGTTTTTCCGTCGGGAGAAATTGCAGGATATCGCATCCATAAAGGATTTTTTTGTGCAGGTGATAAAAATGCAAAAAATGTTATTGCTGATAAAATGATAAGTTTCTTCATGGTGATATTTAAAATTATAAAAAATGTCTTTCGTTATTAATTTAATCTGTTCTAAAATAAATATGAATCCGGTAAAAAAGGAATAAAAAATTGCAAAAAAAAAGTTAAGCAATTAATAATAAGGCATTCACGTAAAACTTTAAATTTTTATAAAACCTTGATTAGCATCGCTTTAACTTTGTAAACTTTCATCTTTTTACTTTTTATACTAATCTTACAAATATTAAAAAAATATTTTGATTTTGCTAAAAATATCTATATTTGAATTAAATTAAACGCTTAACGTCAAATAATTAAGTATCAATGAAGAAAAATTTAATTACAACCTTATGGGTTACGGCAAGTATTTGGATAATATTCATTTTGAATTTCATTTTCTTTTTTGTCGATTTTAATCAATTCGGCATTCAACCTCGAACAATAAACGGTTTAATCGGAATTATTTTTTCACCTTTTTTGCATTTAAATTGGATGCATTTGATTTCAAACACTATTCCTTTGCTTATTTTAACTTTTGTTATTCTGCAATTTTACCATAAGTTGTTTTTAAAGGTCAGTATTTTCTCAATACTGGTCGGCGGCTTTGCCGTATGGTTGTTCGGAAGAAGCGGAACCAATCATATCGGTGCCAGCGGAGTAATTTTTGCCTATATCGGGTTTTTACTGTTCAGCGGTATTTTCAGAAGAAATTTAAAATCTATCCTGATTGCCGTAGTGATTATTATCTTATACGGGGGAGCACTTATTAAAGGAATTATTCCCGGACAAAAAGGGATTTCGTGGGAAGGGCATTTATTCGGTGCCGCTGCCGGGGCTCTCGCTGCTTGGATTTATCGAAATAAATTTAAAGCAGCTGATACCATAAAATAAAAACAGACTACATTATAATAATGTAAACACAAATAAAATGAAACATTTTTTATTGCTGATTTCAATATTTTTAGTTTCTCAAATTGCAAATTCTCAATCCGATTTTAAAAAAGGATATATCTTATTCTCTGAGAATGATACTATTTTCGGGCAAATTGATAATAAAAATTACTATCTGAATTCTTTATATTGCGATTTCAGAAAAAATGAAAAAGACAGTATTAAACGTTATTATCCTAAAGATATATTCGGATATCGATTTAATGACGGGAAATATTACATTTCTAAAAGCATTCAAAAAGATTTAAAGGATACAAGTTTTTTCTTTGAATTTTTAATTAAAAGTAAGTTAAATATCTATTTCGTTCAAAATCAATTTGAAAATAACTATTATATTTCAGAAGACGGAATTAAGTTAAATAAATTAAAATACATCAATGATGATATTTATATCGAAAACAGAAAGATGCATCGTGAAAACAAACAATTTATCGGTTTATTAAATTACTATACAAAAGATTGCCCCGAAATAAAAAAAGACATAAACCGAATAGAAAAACCTAATCATAAAAATCTTATTAAATTAACTGAAAAATATAATAAACTAACATGTCCGAACGGACAATGTATGATTTACGAAAAAAAAATACCTCATCTTTTTAAATTTGAAATGTTTTATAATTACAATTTTCTTTTTAGCAAAAAATTCACCGAACAACCTTTTAGTTATTCATCATACGGGTTTAATATTTTATTACAACAATCTAAACAGAGAGAACGATTTTTTTTTGGGATAGGATTAAAATATAATAAATTTACTTTTCTTATTAACAACGAAAAAATTCTGCCCCATTTATCAATACCCATATCCTTTTATTATTTACATCCCGGAAACGGATTTAGTCCTATGTATAAAATTTCATTTGACATACCTTTTCTTGTTTTTCAAAATTATGGTGTTGGTTTACAATATAAATACAAAAGAATTTCTTTTTTTACTTTAACCGAATTACAAACTTTATATATAATATATCCGATAGGAGTCTCTCAAAGAGCAGGTTTTTTTTTAAATCTTAATTAATAATCCTTACCGGATAATTTGGATTCCTTGTATTTCCTTACAATCAAACCGACATCAATCACTAAAATAACCGGATTATTATTCATTTTGTGACTAATTTTAAAGATGTACTTGCCTTTCTTTAAGAAGATATTTTCGGAAAAAACATTTTCAATATCCCAAAGTTGCCCGGTAACTTCTCCGAGATAATGACCTTGTTCATCGGCAATCGGAAATTCAGCATTTTTTTCTGATATTTTACCTTCAGGGGTAATTTGTTCAATATTAACTTTAATTGTCGTAAACGGATAACCCGTAGAATGTCGCATCGCAAAAATCAAATCGTAATTGCCGTCTTCGGGAATTGTTACGTCAAAAGTTTTTACATCCGTATCGTACCATTTCATATCCTTTACAGATTGAAAATCACGATAAATATCATTGCAGGCAGTAAAAAAAGAACTTACGAAAATAAAAAGAACGAATATTATTTGTTTCATGTGTATAAAATTTAGTAACTAATTAACATGAAGCTAATTGATTGTTTGAAAATATTTGCATAAATACTGCTTTAAGCACACGGAACGAATCTGCCTGCTGCAAGTAATGCAGATTCTCTTTATTCATGCTATTGTTGTGTGAAATTTTTCCTCATGGATGTTTCATAAATCTGAATTTAATTTCAAATTATAAAAATACATTAATTTCAGACAAAACATTTATATTCCGTATAAAAAAGTAATCATTAAAACAATACAAACAGCTCTCAATATTTCGAAAAATTTAAGTTTTTTAAAATTTTTAATCTTTTTTTTAAAAAAAATATATAATTTTGAACAAATAATATAAATATTGCAAGATTAAAAAAACAAATAAAAAATTATGAATAAATATTTTAAAATTCTGATTTTGATAAGTGTAATTGCTTCAATTATTTTAATACTTCTGTTCACATTTAATAATAAGGAAAAAGTAAAAAATGATACTGAATCGGTAAAATCAAAAACAGAAATTGTCATCAAAAAGAACGATGAAATAAAAACACAAGAAATTAAACAAAAAGACACAACATCAAAAAGAACACTCGATTTAAAACCCCGATCTCAAAATAATAATAAGGAACTTACAAAATATATTAATCAGGAAATCGGAATTTCTTTTGAATATCCTTCGTATTGGCATAAAAGCGAATTTAAATCTGTTGACTTAAAAGGAAATGTAAATTCTGTTGAAATCCGTTTAAACGATTCAATTTTACATAGTAGTCTTTCCGTAAAATTTCATCCGAACCCTTCTGGAGAAAAACTTTATCGATATAATTTATCCCGATATGAACTGTCAAAAGGCAATTTCAAATCTGACAAAAAAGAAATATCAATAGACGATAATAAAGGAATATTCGGGATATCCCTGAGAGAAACAGACGGAAAAGGACACAAATTAGACCCTCCGGAAAAATTAACGGTTATTTATTTGCTTTGTGAAGATCTTAACGGAGAAATAGAATTAAACTTCAGAAATAACAGTAATAATCAAAAATCAACTGATGATTTTAACGAAATTTTAAAAAACTTTAAAATATTAAAGAAATAATTTAATAAAATATCAAATAATATGAAGAAAAATATACTTTTTTTATTTATCCTGATTTCCTCAATCTACTCTTTCGGACAAACAATTGTCGGAATAGATATTTCTCATTATCAAGGAACAATTGATTGGGATTTGGTTTATGCAGACGGGAAAACATTTGCCTGGGCAAAAGCAACCCAAGGAACTTCTTTTGTTGATGATAAATATGTATCTAATGCAACAAACGGAACAGCTGCAGGTGTTATAATGGGTGCTTACCATTTCGCAGAACCTCTTAATTACTCTGCAACAGATGAAGCTGCTCATTTTTTAAGTATAGCGTCACCGTATATCGGTCCCGGATTTTTACCTCCCGTATTGGATTTGGAAGGTAATGGTCCTATAGGCGGTATGACCTCTGCAGAACTGACTGCCTGGACACAAGAATGGATGGATTATGTTGAGAATCAGACAGGAATAAGGCCTATGTTATATACAAGTCCTCGTTATACTAATTATCTTGAAAGTTCTTTAAATACTTACGGATTATGGATTGCAGATCCTGACGGCAGCATTATACCTCCTAATGATATCGGAAATTGGACAGATTGGGCTTTCAAACAATATTCTTGGACAGGATCAGTTTCAGGAATCAACGGTGATGTTGATTTAGACTACTTTAACGGAACAATTGATGATTTTAATAATTTAATAGGCGGCGGAAGTACTCCTCCGGCAAATGACAGTTGTATTAATGCTTTTATGATATTAAGCCAAGAAGACTGTTCATATTCATACGGCACCGTAAATAATGCAACAACAGACAGTAATGTCGGAATTGCATCTTGTGACGGCTTTTCGGGAACACCGACTGCTGCGGGTGTATTTTTTAAATTTACGGCTTTGACAGATTCTGTTCAAATTGAAATAGATCCTTTAAATGACTTGGATGCCGTTGTTTCTTTATATGAAGGAACTGATTGTAACAATTTAACTGAAATAGCGTGTTCCGACAACGGCGGAGGTGCCGGACAACCGGAATTTTTGAATCCGAATAATCTTACTGTCGGACAAACTTATTGGATAAGAATATATGACTACGGAAGTGAAGCCCCTACAAACGGTAATTTTCAAATATGTGTTACACATGCAAATCCGGAAGATATAACATTAAGCAATGTAACTGTATCACCACTGACTGTCGGCGACGGCGGCACCGTAAATATTTCCTTAAATCAAAATTACAGCGGTATTTCAACATCTCTTCCCAATGTTAATGTTCGTTATTTCCTTTCAACAGATTGTGTTGTAGGTTCAGATTCATATCTCGGACAAGACAATTCAACAATTAACGCAAATAATACAACAGAAACAGAAACAGCAAGCCTGACTATTCCGAGCGGAACAACTCCCGGAACGTATTATATTTTGTTTGTTGCAGATTATACAAATGTTGTGGATGAAATAAATGAAGATAATAATACTGAATGTGTTCAAATTACCGTAACATCTTCTGTTGATATTCAATCTCTGTCTTTTAAAGAAAAAATTAAAGTTTATCCGAATCCGGTAAATAATATATTAAATTATAAGACTGATAATTCAGTACATATTAAACAAATAATTATTACAAATCAATTAGGGCAAATTGTTAAATCAACAAAAATTCTTAATAATAAAATTGATGTCTCAAGTTTAACTGCCGGCATCTATTTTGTTAAATTTTCGGATTTTGATAACAATGAAACTGTTTTTAAGATTATAAAATACTAAAAGCAGGAATAATTTAAAATAAAAATATCCAAGCCCTTTAAAGCATGTTTAAACAACTGCAGGGCTTGGATTTATTATTTAAGAAGTTTTATACCGGTACGCGGAGCAAAATATAATCAACATCTTCCGAATTTCATTGCATTCATACAAATAAATTTATTTGTATTTTTAATCTTTGAGATTTATTTAGGACAATACCGATTTTAAATTAAAAAACACTAATTTAGAAGTTAAATAAAAAATCAAAGAATGAATA
>JAOZQB010000126.1:0-7568 GCA_029932445.1 Bacteroidales bacterium
CTAAAAGTCAAAAGTTTATGTTGATTATTGTTAAATATTTAATAACCCGAATTTGGAGAATAATCAAAACAAAATGGCGTAAGCTAACCTTATAAATTCAGACATTTAACTTTTAACTCCTGATTATATGAATAATTCAGGATAAGACTTCCCGTAAAATAAAAAACAAGAAAAAATTGCAGATTATTTCTATCTTTGCAAAACGCACATCATCAATTAACTGCATAAAATATGTTCAACGATAAAGATTTAAAACTATTCATCAACAAAGGAATTTCCGCAGAAAAAATACAAGCACAAATCAATCATTTTAAAAAAGGATTTCCTTATGCAAATATTATTGCTCCGGCAACTGTCGGGAAAGGAATTATCAAATTGAATGAAGATGAAGTTTCTCGATACACTAATCTTTACGATAATATTTCAGAGAATGAAAAAATCGTAAAATTCATTCCGGCTTCGGGTGCGGCAAGTCGCATGTTTAAATCATTATTTGCATTAATGAACAATGAAGTAAGTATAAGTGACGATACCGGTTTTAATTCACCAAATTATTTCTTTAAAAACATTCAAAAATTTGCATTTTATACCGACCTGAAAAATAGTTGCCCAGCTGAAACTGATTTCAGCAAAGATTTTGAAAAGATTTTAAATTATTTACTTACGGAAAACGGCTTAAATTACGGTAATTTGCCCAAAGGTTTATTAAAATTTCACAAATACAAAACAGGTGAACGAACACCTTCGGAAGAACATTTGGCAGAAGGTGCGATGTATGCAAAAACAGGAAATAATGTATTTATTCACTTTACGGTTTCTCCCGAACATCAAGCTTTATTTGAAAAACATCTTGAAGAAATTAAAGTGGGTTACGAAAATCGCTTCGGAATAAAAATACATATTAAATTTTCAATTCAGAAACCTTCGACCGATACAATTGCCGTTGATTTGCATAATCAACCCTTCAGAAACGAAGACGGCACAATCCTTTTCCGACCCGGCGGTCACGGTGCTTTAATTGAGAATTTAAACGATATTGATGCCGATATTATTTTTGTAAAAAATATCGACAATGTGGTACCTGACAGATTAAAAGCTGAAACCGTAAAATATAAAAAAGCTTTGGGGGGATTGCTGAAAGAAAAACAAACGCAAATCTTTAATTTCACGGAGAAATTACAAAATGATACTTCCGAAGAAACTATTAACATTGTTAAAACATTCGCAGAAAATGAACTTTACATCACTCTTGACAATACATTTGAAACAAAAACAAATTCCGAAAAAGCAAGATACTTAATAAGCAAACTTAACCGCCCGTTAAGGGTTTGCGGAATGGTTAAAAACGAAGGTGAACCCGGAGGCGGTCCGTTTTTCGTAAAAAAAGAAAGCGGCTCGGTATCACTTCAAATTGTTGAAAGTGCTCAAATTGATACCGAAAATACCGAAAAAGCAAAAATCGTAAAAGAAGCAACACATTTCAATCCGGTTGACTTAGTTCTGGCAGTAAAAGATTTTAAAGGTAATAAATTTGATTTAAAAAAATATATTGATCCCAAAACCGGTTTCATATCACAAAAATCAAAAAACGGAAAAGAACTGAAAGCACTTGAACTTCCGGGGCTTTGGAACGGTGCCATGGCAAATTGGAACACCCTTTTTGTCGAAGTTCCGATTTCTACTTTTAATCCGGTTAAAGTTATTAATGATTTGCTCAGAGATACACATCAATGATAAATAATCCTGAAAAAAATGTTTGTAAGTAAGCAAGCAATTAAATAATTCACAATTACGTTTACAATTTATGAAGTTTAAAAAAATACTGTTCCTCGGAATTATTCTTTACAGCTCAGTCTGTGCATTCTCACAAGATGCTTTTCAATACAGAAATAAAATCTACAAAGAAGGCATTAAAACCGTCTTGTTTTATCGTGCCGGCTGGGAATTTACCTACCCTGTTCTGGAATTAAATTCGGGAAAACAACTTATTTTAGAATTTGATGATTTAAACAACTCAGTTACAGATTATTACTATACGATAATTCATTGTTCATCCGATTGGCAACCCTCTGATTTAAACCCCATTGAATATGTTTCCGGTTATGAAGAAGAACAAATTGATGATTTTGAAAATTCATTCAGCACCTTGGTTCAATACACACATTATACTTTAGCTCTTCCTAACGAAAATATGAAACCCGTAATCTCGGGAAATTACTTACTTTTAGTTTATGAAGATTATGATAAATCAAAACCTGTATTATCAAGACGGTTCTATGTTGTTGACCCCAAAGTTAAAACGGAAGCAAGCATAAAACGTTCGACATTTGTTACTGATATGAACACATCACAAGAACTGCATATATTTGTAAATGATGAAAAGGCATACGTTACGAACCCGCAAGATGATTTTTCTATGACGGTTGCCCAAAATAACAGTCAGGATATCATACTTTCCGGCATAAAACCGAATTTTATAAAAGGCAATGTTTACGAATTTTACAATCCTCGAAAGCTTAAATTTAAAGGCGGAAATGAATTTCGTTATATCAATCTTAAAAATACAAAAATTGCATATAATCGTATTCAATCAATCAGTTTTATGCGTCCGTATTATATTTTTGAAATTGTTCCCGAAGAATGTGAAAATTCTTTAACATACAGTTATAATCAAGATATCAACGGAGATTTAAAGATTACGGCAGAATACGTTGAGGATCCTACTCTTGAAGCCGATTATGTATATGCTGATTTTTCTTTCTGCTGCAATAAAACAATTTCTGAAGGCAATATTTATGTTTACGGGGCAATTTCGGATTGGGATTGTAATGAATTAAATAAAATGACCTACGATTACGGAAGTAAATCTTATAAAGTAAGAATGCTTTTAAAACAAGGTTTTTATAATTACGAATATGTTTTATGCAATAAGGATAATAAAATTCCCTCAACGAATTTAACCGAAGGAAATTATTATCAAACCGAAAATAATTATGCTGTCTTCCTGTATAACAGACCTCAAGGCGGACAATTTGATGAGCTTATCGGATACAAAATTGTAAATTCTTTGAAACATTTGTAATTAAACGTATTTTTATACAAATTTTGTTCATTAAAATAAAATGAATTATATTTAGTTTTTAAACTGAATAATTGAGCACTTACAAACAAATACTGACAAAATATTGGGGATACACGAAGTTTCGACCTTTGCAGGAAGAAATAATCAAATCGTTTGCCGATGACCAAAAAGACGTCCTCGGATTATTACCCACGGGCGGAGGTAAATCCGTAATATTTCAAGTACCGGCATTGGCAAAAGAAGGTTTTTGTTTGGTTATTACGCCGTTGATTGCTTTAATGAAAGATCAGGTTGAAAATTTGATTGATAAAGATATAAAAGCAGCAGCTGTTTATTCCGGAATGTCAAAAGATGAAATTGATATTGTTCTGAATAATGCCGTATTCGGTGTTTATAAATTTTTATATCTTTCACCCGAACGTTTGGCAACTCGATTGTTTTTAACCCGCTTACCGGATATGAATATCAATTACATTGCCGTAGATGAAGCACACTGTATTTCGCAATGGGGCTATGATTTTCGTCCGTCTTATCTGAACATTGCAAACATTCGTAAAATTAAACCCGATGTTCCGTTTATTGCACTTACGGCAACGGCGACTCCGAAAGTTGCCGAAGATATACAAGAAAAACTTCTTTTTAAAGAACCCAATCTGTTTCAGAAAAGTTTTGAGCGAAAAAATCTCATTTACATCGTTCGTGAGGTAGAAGACAAATTAAAATATCTTTTAAAAATTGCCGTAAAAGAACCCGGAAGCGGAATTATTTATGTCCGAAGCAGAAAAAAAACTTTTGAAATTTCAAAATATCTGGTAAGCAAAGGAGTAAATGCCGATTATTATCATGCAGGAATTGATGCCAAACTGAAAGACATTAAGCAAAAACGCTGGAAAACCGGGGAAACACGTGTGATTGTTGCTACCAATGCCTTCGGTATGGGAATTGATAAACACAATGTTCGATTTGTAGTGCATATTGATTTGCCCGACTCGCCGGAGGCCTATTTTCAGGAAGCAGGCAGAGCCGGTCGCGACGGAAAAACATCTTATGCCGTTCTGTTATATCATAAAGCCGACAAAATAAATTTTGAAAAACGTATCAAATCAAGTTTCCCTGAAATTCCGGAAATAAAACGTATTTATTCTGCTCTTTGCAACTATTATCAAATTCCTGTCGGTGAAGGAAAAGGTCTTATCAGGGCTTTCAGTATGCGTGATTTTGTCAGCAAATTTAAATTACCGATACAAACCGTTTTAAGCAGTCTGAAAATTCTGAAGAATGAAGCATATTTGGATTTTACCGAAGATAATTTCACGCCGTCAAAAGTGCTTTTTACGGTTAATCGTGAAGATTTATACCGCTACCAAGTGGCAAATAAGCATTTCGATAATTTTATAAAATTAATTTTAAGAACTTACACCGGTTTGTTTTCAAATTACACTTCAATTGATGAAGATTATTTGGCAAAAAAAGCACATTCAAAACCGGAACTTGTTTACGGATATCTTGAAAAATTAGCCGAACATAAAATTATTAAATACATTCCGCAAAGGAAGATGCCCTTTATTATTTTTACATCCGAACGGCTGGATGAAAAAAACATTCTGATTTCAAAGGAAAAGTATAAAGAACGTAAAGAACGATACGTAAAACGGGCAAATGCAATGATCCGTTATGCCGAAAGCAAAGCCAAATGCAGAAGCCAAATTTTATTATCTTATTTCGGAGAAAAAAATCCTTACCGTTGTGGTGAATGTGATGTTTGCAGAAGACGTAACAAGTTAAATATCAGCAATTATGAGTTTGATTTGATTAATGACGGCATTAAAAAAATCTTAAAGGAAAATCCCGTAAGTATTGAAGACTTAACCGATAACATCAAATGCGATGAAGATAAAATATTGAAAATTATTCGTTGGTTAATTGAATCGGAAAAAATTGAATATACTGTTGATAAACGCATTACTTGGGTGAAGAAATAAATTTAATATTAAAAATCATTTTTGTCCGATTAATGTAAAAGTATGCAAAAAAATCAATATAAATATTTGGCTTTGGTTTAATATTCCGTTGTTATTAGACTAATTGAGGTGCTAAGCAACTATTTTAATTTTATTCTGTCTCTGATTTATTAAAAAGTGTTGTTATAAGTAACAGTTGCTAAGCACCTTACAACAACCAACGCTATTCTAAATTAAAGCCAAATATTTCTTTATATTACTGAATACAAATTATTTAATAAGGATTAAAATCCATATTTATATTTGTATTTTATTCTAAGCCCGACTTAAGTCGGGGGCTGAAAAAAACCTCCGACATTAGGGTTTTAACCCGTTGATAAATTTTTTTAATCGGATAACGATTATTAAAAATATAAAATAAGAAAAAATATAATAACGTAATTCGTTTTTCGTTTTGTTTCATATAAACCTAAAAACATTTCAAATGAAACAATTAACAATCGTATTAATCATTGTTAGCTTAAGCATAAATGCTTATACTCAAAACATCAAACATCCCGACGAAAATGCCGACACACTCAAACACAATTCAATAGGAATTAATATTTCCCCCTTTTTAGCGAGCATGCTTTCGGGAACATTTCAAGATATTCCTTCGGCATCCGTTTTATATAAACATTACGGAAACCGTTTTAATTATCGTATCGGTTTATCGGTATTACCTAAATTTTCTTCAATGAACGGAGCGACCTATTACACTAATGACAAAGTAACTAAAGAAATTTATTTGTATGACGGAGAAATCGTAAAAATAACCGATACAACGGTTATGAAACGCTTTGATTATCACAACAGTTGCCTTCTGACATTAAAAACCGGACTTGAAAAAACAAAAAAAACAAAATTCGGGACTTGGATTATCGGTGCCGATTTAAATTTTGCTTATTACAAACACGATGAAACTTATCTTTTCAGAGAAGCAATAAAATCTGATACAATGAATTTTGACAACAGTAACAATTACATCGAATACGAATTTTTATCCCCCAACACGAAAGCACCCTATTCAAAAGGAAAATATCTTAAATCGGGAATCAATTTTGTTACCGGATTTGAGTGGAAACTGACAAAACATCTTAATATTATTGCGGAAGTAAATCCGTATTTCGGAATACTTACAAAAATTTCAGACGAAGAATATTACGACACTGATAATTATCTTAAAAAACCCGTTGTAAACACCTTTGATTTTGATATGGGTTTTATCAATGTTATTGCTTCTTTAAAGTTTTAAAGATTGACTCTAAATATACCAAAACTGCCTTAACAGACAACACAAAATACTCATTTTCCGGTCATTACGAACTTATTTCAGAAAAAAATTTCAATTTCAGGTATCAGCACATTCAGATCATCACCCGAAGTAATGATAATTCCGTTTTTATTCAAGAAAAAATAGTACGGTAATTTTCTTATCCCGTAAAGTTGCAAAATTTCAGAATCTAAACCTTTCAAGTCAGACGTTGTAATCCAATTTAGATTATCCGACTTAATTACATTCTTCCATTGCCTCATATTATTTTCTGCAAAAACTTGATAGATATCAAAATCTTTAGCTTGAAATTTCTTATAAAGTTTATTAAGATTTTTATTGTCTTTTCTGCTGTATCCGTTCCACGATGCGGAAAAAGCAAGTAAAACGTATTTATCTTGCATAGAAGACAACGAAACAGAAGTTCCCGCAGAATCGGATAATGAAAAATCAGGGGCTTGTTTCCCGATTTGAACATTCTTCTTTGTCATAATAAAATCTCTTAATTCAAGATAATAAGGGGAGGTTTTTAAGGTATCGTCAAAATTATTATAAATTTTTTCCAATTCGGGAAGTTTTAAGTAATCAGTTAAATTACTTAAAGTCAGATACAAAGAAACGTAACTTTTATTATTTTCATAAGCATACTTTTTAATATATTCAATTTGTTCCTTTACGATACTGTTTGACACCGAATCCAAGCTCTTTAAAAGCAAAGTATCATTATTCAGGTATGCCAAATCCTTTTGTTCATTAATTTTAAACTGTTTATTCTCAAAAATCGAATTATTTTCTAAAAAAGAAACATATTCGGCATGTGTTTTCGAACCCTGCACTTCTGATTTTCCCTGATTATTATAGTCGGCATTAATTTGCATATCATGCGGATCGGCAAAAAATTGAATGATAAAATTTCCTTTATCAATAACAAACCATAACATTTCAGGAGTAGTAATTTTTACATGTTTAAACTTAAATTTACTCTTTTTCATATGTAAAGAATCAATCGGAACCAATTTCCCGTTTCGAACTTTATTCAACACAACTTCGCCGTCAAAGTAACCGGTTATATATGCTTTAATCAGATAATCTTTTTCCGTTTTATCCGTTTTACAAGAAAAAATTAAAAGGAACAGTATTAAAATCAGAATCAGTTTTTTCATTACGATATATTTTATTGCTGTAATTATTTAATCTCAAATTTCATCAATCT
>JAOZQB010000126.1:7668-8906 GCA_029932445.1 Bacteroidales bacterium
TTCAATCTTTTCAACCCTCAAAGATAATTTATTTTCAGAATTCAATAAAAATATAAAACTTCGCAGCATTAAAAAAAGTAAAAGGATAAAACTTAAAGTTGACAGTTTATAATGAAGGATATTTTTGAGAAAGGAAGAAAATTACCGTTGATTCAAGAATTTTACACCATTCAGGGAGAAGGATTTCACACGGGTAAAGCGGCTTATTTTATTCGAATAGGAGGTTGTGATATCGGCTGCAGCTGGTGCGACACCAAAGTTTCGTGGAATGCCGACATTCATTCTTTAGCCGATACCGATACAATTATTGAACATGCGTTTCAATCCGAAGCCAAATCGATTGTTGTAACAGGCGGAGAACCTTTGAGTTATGATTTGGATTATTTATGTAAAAAAGCCGAAGAAAAAAATCTTGAAACCTTCATCGAAACTTCGGGAGCTTATCCCATGAGCGGAAAATGGGATTGGGTTTGTCTCTCACCTAAAAGACAAAAACCGCCTTCAGAAGAAAATTATAAAGCGGCAAATGAACTGAAAGTCATCATTTTTGATGACGATGATTTGCTGTGGGCAGAAAAATGTTCGAAGCAAGTTTCCAAAGAATGTTTTTTATATCTTCAACCGGAATGGAGCAGGCGTGAAATAAATACACCTAAAATCATAGAATATATTAAAAAAAATCCGAAGTGGAAATTATCCGTTCAATTACATAAATATTTATTAATTCCGTAAGGAAGTATTTTTTTTCTTTGCGATTTGCAGATATAAGAATTAACGGACAAGTGTAAAATGCGTTTTAATGCAGTTTTACACAGTGTTAGCAAATGTTATCAGATTATTCATCAATGTATTTATTCAATATTTTATAATTTTTTTTGTAGTAACTTTTTTGTTATCAGCAAATTCAATAAAATAAATTCCTTCGGATAAAAAAGTTAAATCAATAGAATTAAGCTTATAGTTCTCTAAAGAATACACAACTCTTCCAATACTGTTAAATATAGTTATTTGATATTTTTTAGAATAAGGACTTTTCCAAGATATAATATCATTTGTTGGATTCGGATATATATTAGAAATTTGATCTTCATTGGTGTCACTGATAACAGGAGTAGGAATATCTGAGATATTTTCAAAATACCCTACTCTGTAATTATAATAATAACTTGTTACAATATCTAATTTTTGATCATTATTCAGATCTGAAACATAAACATCTCTGTTAAGACTGAAGCCAT
>JAOZQB010000127.1:0-5971 GCA_029932445.1 Bacteroidales bacterium
ACTTTCTCTTTCATTTTTCATTAGAAATAGTTCCCAAGGCTTGTCAGAATAAGAATAACGTATTGCAAAATATTTTTCATCCGGAGAAACCTCAACCATATTTGCTCCGCTTTTACGAGTTATTTGAACCATGTTTTTCCCGTCGGTATTGCATCTGAATAATTGAACTTCACCGGGATGAACTTTATTGGAAAGGAAATACCAAAATTTCCCGTTTTTTGACAATTGCGGGTTATAAATTTCGTAGTTCCCTTTTGTAATTTGTTTCTTTTTTCCTGTTTTTATGTTGTAAGTATAAAGATGTGACCAACCGGTTGCTTCCGATTGAAAATATACCGTTTCATTATCCGGCATCCAAGCCAAAGTTTTCTTATAATCCGAAAACCAACCGATACCGGGACCGCCAATCCATGCTTCATCATGCTGATGTTCAATTGTTTCTACGGTTTTATTTTTGAAGTCAATTGATGCTAACCATCTGTCTTTATGGTCATTTGAAAGAATTTCTATAAAAGCATTTTTGCCGTCATTACTCCAAATCGATCCTTGAATATAGCCTATGCGGTCTTTATTTTCATACGTTTTATTCGGATAATCTTTGGTGTATTCAGGAACGTAATGATAGCCTTCCAAACCGGAAAAATCAATCAAATAAGTTTTGCGCTCATTGATATCATAAATTGAAAAATAATATTTCGAATTTGCTCTGCCCGCTTTCGAACGTGCATTCATATCTTCGGTATAACCGGAAATCGTAACATAATTCGGCACAATCGTATTTTTACTTTTCGCTCTTTTTACGGTCAAATATGAAACATATTTACCGTCAGGTGATAAATCAGCCGTATATAATTGCTTGCCTTTCAGATAAATTGCAAGCGGTTGCAAATTCTTTATTTTTGTATTTTGAAACTTCCGTGCTTTTTCTTTTTTATCTTTTTCTTTCAGAACATCAAACAATCTCAATTGATCTTCTTTAAGCCACTCATCTTGTTTGCTTAGTTTTTTATCTTCGGAAGGAGCTGAACCGGTTTTAAAATTCGTAACTTGTTTTGTTTGTCCGGTTGTTTTATTCCAAACAAATAAATTATTATCCGATTGATACACAACATCTCCGGAAAGCAGAAATTTCGGATTGTATTCATACGATAAAGTTTCGGTAATTTTTAAAGTTATTTTCTTTTTCAAATCAAAGATAAAAATATCACCGTTTTTAGAATAGCTGCAATATGTACTGTCGTAATTATAAACATAATTTTCAGGAAATGTCATTCGTTCCTCAAAAGGAACTTTTTCGATTTTCTCCGTTTTTAAATTGTAAGAATACAAACTGTCGCTCAAAGCATGATCCGGATTATATTTAAAATAGATTTTATCACTGTTAATATTCCAAAACGGATGCCCCGGGAGATGTCCGACAAAATCATCGCCTTGCATAATTTGTTTTATGCTTAGTTCTGATTTATTATCAATTTGTGAAAACGCACTTCCGAAAACAAATATTAAAACACATAAAACGAGACTTTTCTTTATTTTTTTCATAAGCAAAAATTTAAAAATATGAAACACCCATGACAAAAATTTTGACACACGAGGGAATTATTATTGCTCGCATAATACTAGTCAAAGCGAAAAAAATTTCCAAGCGGGTGTTCCTATTTGACCTTTGGAAATTATAAATATAAACAAATAAAATTAGAATATTTCCGGTAAATTAAAAAACTATTGCTACAAATGTAAATTTGCATAACACAAGTAACAATTTGCATACACAATCAAAAAAACGTATTTTTGAAAACTGATGAAACACGCTGAAAACATAAACGAATATTTTCTTCATTACATCTGGAAAAATAAACTTTTTGATACCGAAAATCTAATCGATGACGAAGGTCATCAAATTGAAATTCGTTCCGTCGGATTACATAATACGGATGCGGGACCGGATTTTTTCAATGCAAAAATTAAAATCGGAGATACCGTTTGGGCGGGGAATGTAGAAATTCACGTAAATTCTTCCGATTGGTATAAACACAATCATCATACTGATAAAGCGTACAACAATGTTATTTTGCAAGTAGTTGCACAAAATGATAAGGAAATTTTTACCCAAGATAAAAAGAAAATTCCTTCATTAATTTTAAAATATGACGACCAACTTTTAAAAAAATATTCAGAACTGTCAGCTAGTAAGGAAAATATCTCTTGCCGGAATTTTATTGCCCGTGTTGATAAATTTTATCTGAATAATTGGTTGACAAATTTGCTTATTGAAAGAGCCGAGCAAAAAACGAGATTTGTAAAATCCTTATTCGAATTTAAAAATAATAATTGGGAAGAGGTTTTTTATATTCTCACTGCAAAGGCATTCGGGTTTAAAGTCAATGCACTGCCTTTTGAGATGCTTGCCAAATCCCTGCCTTCAATTATTCTTGCAAAACATAAAAACGATAAATTTCAAATTGAAGCGTTGCTTTTCGGTCAAGCCGGAATGTTAAACGATAAAAATATTTCTGATGATTATTATTTAAAATTGAAAAAAGAATATGCGTTTTTAAAAACAAAATATAAGTTACAAGCAATTGAAAATCATTTGTGGAAGTTTTTGCGTATTCGCCCGTCAAATTTCCCGACAATCCGGATTTCGCAATTTGCCGAATTAATAAATCAATCATCACATTTGTTTTCAAAAATTCTTGAAGCAAAACATGTTTCAGGAATTGAAAAAATGTTTGATATTCAAGCCGGCAAATATTGGTTAACACATTATATTTTCGGAAAAGAAACTCGGCAAAAAAGCAAGAAATTCGGTAAATCTGCGGTGAACTCTGTCATAATCAATACCGTTATTCCGATTTTATTTCTGTACGGAAAAGAAAAAGACAAGCCCGAAATTACCGATAAAGCAATCAATTTTCTCGAAAATATAAAAGCCGAAAAAAATAATATTACAAAAAAGTGGGAAGATGCAGGTTTAGAAAATAAAAACGCTTATTTTTCGCAATCTTTAATTCAACTTTATAATGAATATTGCACAAAAAAAAGATGTTTGGATTGTCGTATCGGGCATTTATATTTGCAAAATAAAAACTAAATATAAATTTATAAGAAGTAGTTATCTTTGACAAAAACTTTTAAATTAATACCGTTATTTTGCAAACTGATTTCAAAATAACGGTATTAATTTATAATTTCACGGCATAAAATTTATTCAAACAGACACAAACAAACTAAATGTCTAAAGAATTCAGAAATATATACATTGCTTCAATTATCCTTTTGATTGTTTTTATTTCCGGTGTTTTCGGCTTTATGAGTATCGAAAATTATACCTTTACCGAAGCCGTTTATATGACCATTTTAACAATGTCAACCGTCGGTTTCAGAGAGGTTAAACCCCTTTCTCCGCACGGAATGATTTTTACGGTTATATTAATTGTCACGAGTTTGGGACTGTTCGGATATTTTGTAACATCAATTACACGTATCTTTATTGACGGCGATTATAAAAAAGCGATTAAATCATTTTACAAAACCAAAAAAATTAAGAAATTGAAAAATCATATTATTGTTTGCGGTTTCGGTCGTAACGGCAAAAAAGCCGTCAGTGACCTCTTAGAAATTAATAAAAAAGTAGTGGTAATTGACAATAATCATAAGATTATCAGCAATAATACCAACGAACAAATTTTGAAAAATAAAAATTTAATTGTTATTCACGGTGATGCTGCAAATGAAGAAACACTGATAAAAGCAAATATTAATAATGCTAAAGCACTGCTTACGACCTTACCCAACGATGCGGAAAATTTACTTATTGTTTTAACTTCAAAAGATATAAACAAAAATCTGAAAATAATCTCCAGAGTTTCCGATGAACATTCATTTTTAAAACTTAAACGTGCCGGTGCCGATAATGTTATTATGCCTGATATCGTGGGCGGTGCCAGAATGGCAAAATTAATAACCGAACCGGATATTGTTGAATTTCTGGAATTGATTATGCTCCGAGAAGGCCAAGACGTTAATCTGGAAGAAATTTCCTGCGACGGTTTAGCGGCTTGTTTTGTTAACAGTACTATTGCCGATTTGGATATTCGTAAAAAAACCGGTGCCAACATCATCGGCTTAAAATTAGAAGACGGAACTTATCTGTTTAATCCCAACGGAGATATCGAACTGAAAAAAGAAGATAAATTATTTGTTCTCGGGACGGTTGAACAAATCAGTAAATTAAAATCCCTTTTAGAAAGCGGACGGTATTTTGAATAATCATCCTGAATGTGAAAACCCTAATTGTTATAGCAGGACCTACCGGAATCGGAAAAACTGATTTAAGTATTGAACTTGCTCAAATGCTTGATACGGTAATTATTTCTTCTGATTCAAGACAATTATATCAAGAGTTGAAAATAGGTACGGCAGCACCGACTTCCGAAGATTTAGCAAAAGTAAAACATTATATGGTCGGCAATAAATCAATTTATGATTATTACAGTGCCGGAAAATATGAACTTGAAGTCCTTGATATTCTGAAAGATATCTTTAAGGACAAAGATACGGCTTTGCTTGTCGGCGGTTCGGGAATGTATATTGATGCCGTATGCAAAGGAATTGATGCCTTGCCGGATGCCGATCCCGAAATAAGAAAACAACTGATTGAAAAATACGAAAAAGAAGGCATTGAAAGTTTGCGTTTTGATTTAAAAAGGTTAGATTCCGAACATTACAAAGCTGTTGATTTGAATAATCCGAAACGCATTTTACGAGCTGTGGAAATCTGTATTCAAACCGGAAAAACATATACATCATTTCTTACAAAACCGAAAAAAGAACGTGATTTTAATATTTTAAAAATAGGTTTGGAGCGCAATCGCAATGAACTTTATGATCGAATTAACAAACGCGTTGATTTAATGCTTGAACAAGGATTGATTGAAGAAGCCCGACAATTTCATAAAGACAAACATCTCAATTCCTTAAATACGGTGGGTTATAAAGAACTTTTTGCTTATTTTGATAAAGAATATGATTTGGAAGAAGCCGTACGATTAATAAAACGTAATTCCAGAAGATATGCTAAAAGGCAAATGACTTGGTTTAAACGTGATAATGATTTCCGGTGGTTTCATCCGGACGATAAAATTGAGATTACAAACTTTATTAATGCAAATATTTGAATTAATTCCTCTTATCAAATCCCCACATTAACTTATCACGGATATTATTAAAAAAGGTATTATTTTCAATTCTTACGGTTTTCACTTTAAAACTTGCAGCTTTAATGCAAATTTTAGTGTTTTTTTCAACAACAACGGATTGTGAATCAATTGACAGTAAATAATTTTCGGCTCTGCCGGAAACTTTTATTGTGATATCATAATTATCGGGTAACACAATAGGTCTTACTGTAAGATTATGCGGTGCAATAGGCGTAATAATAAAATTGCTTGAACCGGGAATTACAATCGGACCGCCTAAACTCAAAGAATAAGCAGTGGAGCCGGTGGGTGTTGCAAGTATCAATCCATCAGCCCAATAAGTATTCAGATATTCACCGTTTACATAAACCTTAATAGTAATCATTGAACCGGAATCACGTTTTAAAACAGTAACTTCATTTAGTGCAAAATTAAATTCTTTGAAATATTTTTTGTCGGTGTTAACTTCCAGCAAAGTTCTTTCTTCAAGATTAAACCGTTTTTCATTTATGGCTTTCAGTGCCGACGGAATTTCTTTTTTTGAGATATTTGCCAGAAAACCAAGGCGTCCGCTGTTAATCCCGACAATCGGAATTTCTTTTTCTCTTACGTATGAAACGGCATCCAAAAATGTTCCGTCACCGCCTATGCTAAATACAATATCAATATCGGAATTTTTTGGAAAAGGCTCGTTAAACATTGTTTTAGCTTCCGGAAGAAACGAGCAATTTTTTGCAATAAATTGATAATACGGTTCATAAATTGACAAT
>JAOZQB010000127.1:6071-8882 GCA_029932445.1 Bacteroidales bacterium
GTTAAACCGGAAACGGTTTTAATTCCCAATTTCTTCGTAATATTTTTCCGATGTGTAATTACCGTATGCGGACTGATAAATAAAACTTCACCGATTTCTTTATTCGTTTTACCCAAAGCAACTTGCATTAAAACTTCTTTTTCTCTGTCAGATAATTCTTCAGACAGGTCATTTTTATCATCAGGAATTATTTCATTTATCAAAAATTGTAACTTTTCAATAATAGAATTTTTAGACTCATCAACAGAGATTTTTGTATCAAAAGCAGGGAATTTATCATTTTCTCTTCTCGTTCCGACAAATACAACCAGTTTTATTCTGTCATATTTTTCCCTGATATTTAAAATAACTTCCGGAATTGCATAAATTAATTTTGCATTAATAATAAGAACATTGGTTTTTCTTTCGCTGATATTTTCCGTTAAGAATTCCGTATCTTTAAGTTCCGTGATACTTCCTGTTTCCGGAAAATTTCCCAATATTTGCATCAATCCCGAACGAATAATATACGATCTTTCAACAATAACAAATGAGATTTTCCGTATCATTTATTTCGTTTTTTCAATTCAACTTCCATCATATCGGCAACCGGAACAATTACATTATTCTCCAGTTTTGTGTGATCCTTCATATCTGCCTCCAATTTAAATATCTCTGTCAGAATCAGTTCGGTTATTTCCTTATTTTTGGCCGGTTGTAAATATTTTATCATTATATTTTTTAAGTCCAAAAGAGCTGAATTTAATTCGTCATGTGTATCGGCATAATCTTTTATTGATTTCTTTTTTAGTTTCTCAATAAAAGAACTGTCAAGTTTCGTTTTGTTAAAATTTTTCTCCAATTCCAATACATAAGGATATATTTCTTTTTCTTCGTTTGTGGTATGCTCATTAACTTCTTTCAAATATTGACTGAAAAATTTTTTCAATACGCTTTTATTTTTCCCGGCTTCTTCTCCTTCCCACTCCAAAAGCTCAATAAGTTTTTCAATATTCGGAAGTTTTATTTTGTTATAATAATGATGTGATTTTAACAAATAACTCACGGTCAATGATATTGGCATATTTATTAATTTCTTATAAGGCAAATAATCCTTATCATTGAATGCATTGGCTATTTCAATAAAAAAATCCGGATTGATATCATATTGATTACAAACCTGTTGAACATTTTTATCACCGAAACCTAATTTTATTCCGAAACGTGAAACAATCGGTATCAAATGATAATTTTGAAAAATAACATTCGCTAATTTTGTATCTTTTGTGATTACCATTTTGTTTTTTTTTACAAAGATAATGTTTAATTATTTATTCGCTTAAGTGTTTATTTGTTTATTTCTTTACAGATTACAAGATACAAAGAAAAAATTATAAATTTCAAATTTTATTTTGCCCAATCCGGGAACACACTTATATCAATATGAAAAACATATTGTCCCCAGAAATACATTGCCAAACTAACAATTATCACACCGGTCATATTCAATAAAACTCCGGTTCGCATCATATCCTTAATACGAATTTTGTTTGTCCCGAAAATTATGGCATTAGGAGGCGTTGCAACCGGTAACATAAAAGCCAAAGAAGCAGCAAGCGTTGCCGTAATCATCAGCAATAAGGGATTTAATTTTAATGACATTGACAAACTTGCCAATATCGGTAAAATCATTTGTGTTGATGCCGTGTTTGATGTCAGTTCGGTTAAAAAGGACATAAATAAAGCGATTATAAAAATGACTAAAAAGGGATTTATACCTTGTAAAAACATCAGTTGCAGCCCTAACCATTCGGTTAAACCGGAAACTTTAAACCCTTTTGCCAAAGCAAATCCGCCGCCGAACAATAAAATGATATGCCAAGGTAATTTTGCAAATATCTTATTATCCAAAATACGTTTTTTCTTTTCTGATTTTGAAGGAATTAAAAACAATACCGAAGCAACAAAAATTGCAACCGTTCCGTCATTCAAATATTCGGGATTACCGAATAAGGATGCCCAACCGGGAATGTGAAAACCGAAATCAAACCCGCTTCTGAAAATCCATAAAAATGCCAAAACAATAAATGCAATAAATACCGTTTTTTCTTCATAACTTGCTTTGCCGAGTTGTTTGTACTGGTCTTTAAAAATCGTATCTCCTTCCATCCCGGAAGCATCCGAAGGTTTAAATTTGAAATACAAAATCAGCCAAACAGCAACCAACATCACAAGTGACAGCGGCAATGCAAATACAAACCATTGTGAAAAAGAGATTTCCGGCGCATTCGGGAAATTTAAAGCAAATATTTTTGTAAAGGCCAAATTGGGCGGTGTACCGATTAATGTCGCAATTCCGCCGACCGAAGCACCGTAGGCAATGCTCAGTAACAAACCGATTGATACTTTCCTTGCATCTTCGGGTTTCAGATATTCCGTAAATTTATAAATTAAGGACATTGCAACAGGTATCATCATCATTGCCGTTGCGGTGTTCGACATCCACATAGAAAGAAATGCCGTTGCAAACATAAATCCCAATAAAATTTTCCCGTATCCGCTGCCGGTCATTGTGAGGATCTTAAGAGCTATACGTTTATGCAAATTATGTTTTTCCATTGCCAAAGCCACCAAAAAACCGCCGATAAACAAAAAAATGATGCTGTTGAAATATTCGGAAGATACAGCTTTTCCGTTCATTATTCCGAAAGCGGGAAATAAAATCACGGGTAAAAGTGCCGTTACGGCAACCGGTACCGCTTCTGTCATCCACCAAATTGCCATCCATACGGCAATTGCAAGTGTTGCGGTTACTTCCGGTTTTTGCGGATC
>JAOZQB010000128.1 GCA_029932445.1 Bacteroidales bacterium
ATATCTGTTTTATATCATCTCTGGGAGAGGTTTCATATATAAAATCCGTCAGTTTAAAATAATAGTCATAATCAAGAACATTGAGATTTTCAATGGTCACTTTATAAGTAATTTTCTGTCCCGAAAAACTGACAATTTGATCAAAAAACGACAAAGCATCTCTCATTGAACCGTCAGATTTCTGAGCAATAATATTCAATGCATCTTTTTCCGCATCAACATCTTCTTTATCTGCTACATAAGATAAATACTCAACAGTATCTTCAACTTTTATTCTGTTAAAATCAAAAATCTGACAACGCGATAAGATTGTCGGTAAAATTTTATGTTTCTCAGTTGTTGCCAGTACAAATATTGCATAATCAGGCGGTTCTTCCAAGGTTTTTAAAAAGGCATTAAACGCTTGTGATGACAACATATGAACCTCATCAATTATATACACGCTGTGTGTTCCTATTTGCGGAGGAATACGAACTTGCTCAATTAAGTTTCGAATATCTTCAACGGAATTATTGGATGCTGCATCCAGTTCATGGATATTGTAGGAACGATTTTCATTAAACGCTTTACAAGATTCACATTCGTTACAAGCTTCAAATTCATTCGTCGGATTTGAACAATTTATTGTTTTGGCAAAAATTCTGGCACAGGTAGTCTTTCCCACTCCTCTCGGTCCGCAAAACAAATAAGCGTGAGCCAATTGCTTTGTTTTAACGGAGTTTTTCAGAGTTGTTGTTATCGATTGCTGCCCGACTACTGATTTAAAATCATGCGGGCGATATTTTCTTGCCGATACAATAAAGTTTTCCATAAGACGGCAACAAAAATATAAAAGAAATATACAACTTCCAACTTCATTTATTAACAGTTAACATTATTTTTGAAATTAATATTTTAAATTATAATAAGCCAATTTGTCATTCTGCACAAAAAAACAATCATAATTTTAAAAATCTGATTATCTGAAATATAAAAAACAAATTTATTTATTATATGAAAATTTTGTTAAATTTTGAAAATACATTAAAGCCATTTTGTCATTTAATTTGGTTTGGAATATTATTTGAAAATCTTAAAATGAAATTCACAATCTATTGTTTAACTTAAAATTAGGAGGAACAAACTATGACACTTGCAAAATTTAATCAATTACCGAGTTTATTCGACCATTTTTTTGAAAATGATTTATTTGATTGGTCGAACAGAAATTTTTCAAACACAAACACAACCTTGCCTTCAGTAAATATTAAAGAAAGTAACGAAGGTTTTGAGGTTGAAATGGCTGCACCCGGTTTGGAAAAAAAAGATTTCAAAATTGAACTTTTCGGAGACACTTTAAGCATTTCTTCCGAAAAAAAATTAGAAAATGAAATGAAAATCAATGAAGATGAACAATTTACAAAAAAAGAATTCAGTTATCAATCTTTCAGTCGTTCATTTACACTTCCTAATACCGTTGATGAAGACAAAATAAAAGCCAAGTACGATAACGGAATTTTAAGTGTATTTATTCCGAAAAAAGAAGAAGCAAAACCCAAGCCGGCAAAACAAATTGCCATATCATAAAAAATAAAGTGTCGGTTACATTTACCGACACTTTATCTTATTCATATTAAATTGTTTAACTTTAAAAGCAAGGACGATGAAACTACTAAACTTAAAACCTGTTATCAGGCCGAAATTATCATCCCTTGTTACAAAATCATTTAACAGGGAAAATTCAAATAGTGAAATTGATAAAGATATTTTCTCAATTGATATACCTTCGGTCAATATTTCGGATGAAAAAAAAATTTATAGAGTCGATATTCCGATACCCGGCTTTGATAAAAGAGATGTAACAATTGAAGTTCAAAACGGCTATCTTGTTATTTCGTCCGAAAAAAAACATAAAAAAGAAGATCAAAATAAAAATTGGTTGCGTAAAGAATATTCTTTTTCATCATTCAGACGAGTTCTCCATTTACCGGAAAATGCAGATGCCGATAATATTAAAGCAAAAATGAAGAACGGAATTCTTACGCTGAAAGTAAGCAAAAAGAAAAAATATAAATCAAAAAATAAGTTGATTATTGTAGAATAAAATTGCTTATTATATTTCAATAAATTGCTTAATAAAATCTGATAATTGACGAGCCGTTTCACGACGGCTTAGTTTTCTTATTAATTCACTTTCAGGATTATTAAGTAAAATATCTCCTTTTTGGTATTGTTCATATATTTTAAAAATAAAATCAGAAGCTTTCTCAATTTCATCTTTTGTACAAGTTTCGGTAAAATGCAATTTCTTTAACATCAAAGAAGATTCGCCTTCTGAATTACCGAAAGATAAAATCGGATTTCCCGTTGCCATATATTCTGCTAATTTTCCCGAAATCAAAATCTGACTTTGTTCAGTTTCAGGCAAACAACTGATTAATAAATTAGATTGCTTCATTAATCCGACCGCTTTTTCATGAGATATATAACCCGAATAATTAATTCTTAATGCGGGTATTTCATTTTTAAAATATTCTAAAATTGATTGTTGAATATTCCCCGCAAAATTTAACTTAACATTATCAAGAGATGCCTTTTTTAAAAATAGTTTAATCGACTGAACAAAAGTCTTATACGGACTGTTTTCCGTTAATAAGCCGATATAAGAAATTTCAAAATCATTTGTTTTTTCGGTTTTGATTCTATCAAACAGAACCGTATCATATCCGTTATAAATAAAATGAATTTTATCGGTAATATCGGTTGACTTTTTAGCCAGCAACTCTTTCATTTTAAACCCGACCGTTAAAATTAAATCCGCCGTATCTAAAACCTTTTTTTCTAATCGTTTATCTTTATTTACGGCTCTTTTAGTTCTTATTAAATCTCTATTATAATACAAATCCGACCAAGGATCTCTGAAATCGGCAATCCATTTTAATCCTAATCTTTTTTTTAATCGTTTTCCCGTAAGATGTGTTGAATGCGGCGGACCTGTTGTAATAACCAAATCAATTGTTTCATTTTTTATAATTTCCTTTGCTTTACGAAAAGCAAAAACATTCCACATTTTACGTGCATCCGGAACAAACAAACTTCCTCTTATAAATTTTGAAACAGCAACAATAAAATTACCGTTTTCTGATTTTATTTCACCTTGCGGAATCCCCTTTTTACGGTTTCCCGAAGTTAATAAGGAGTATATTTTTAAAGGTTCAAAAGAAGCTGTTTTAAAAACCTTTATATTTTTAACTTCATTATTTAATTTCTCATCAACCTGACGATATGAAGCATATTTTTCAGAAACTGTTAAAACAAGGGGTTCAATACCGAAATCGGATAAATATTTTGCAAAATACATCCATCGCTGTACACCGGAACCGCCGCTCGGAGGCCAATAATAAGTTATAATTAATACTTTTTTCATAAACGTATTGAAACTTTGAACAATTTTGTAAAAATACATATTCAAAACTAAACAGCAAGATTTTAACAATCAATCTTTTTGTTTGTTGCTTCAATTTAACTCTTTATTTTTGTATTCAATAAAAAATCAAATATGAAAACAGCAGTCATCGGATTCGGAGCAGCAGCCATAGGTTTTGTCGAAAGAATGAAGAATACGAATCATGAAATACACATTTACGAAAAAGGGAAAGATATTTATTCTTCAAGTATATCGGGCATCAGAGCAGACGGGAAATTATTTGTGTCTAAAGAAATGGGCGGTAATATTGATATTGAATTAAATCTTCAAAAGAAATTAGTTGATTATTATATTGAAAAATCCGGAAGTAACGAATATGAAACCGGGAAATCTTTTAAAACTGAAAATTATTATAATACGTTCTACGGTCACGGATTTTTACCCGTAAAAGCAGATTTTTATCATTTGGGAACCGATCAATTAAAAACAGTTCTTTTTAACGTATTTGAAGATTTTAAATCTCATAAAAATATTCATTTTCATTTTAATAATGAAGTTCGTAATGTTGATATGAAAAATGATAAAATTCTCATAAATAATAGTGATGAATATGATTTTGCAATGGTGGGTGTCGGCAGAAGCGGACATAAATTAATCAAATCAATTATTGAAAAACATCCCGAATTAATTCTGAACAATAAAAAACTGGATTTAGGAATTCGCTATGAAATTCCGGATCATATTGTTGCCGATTTAAACAAAGAAATGTATGAATTTAAAATAAAATACAAAAGCAGAACCGGTTATATGGTCAGAACTTTTTGTAACAATCCGTCGGGTTTTGTCGTACGTGAAAATTACGGTGATTTCGTTACCGTGAACGGACATGCAAAGCTTAAAGAGAAAAGTAAAAATACGAATTTTGCCATCCTTACAACCGTTGAATTAACACAGCCTTTTAATGATCCCACAGGATTCGGTTCATACATTGCAAAACTCTCAAATCTGCTTGCCGGAGAAGACAAGGTCATATTACAAACCTATGCAAAATTTAAAAACTCCAAACGTTCAAAACATCTTTACCGAGTTCAACCGACACTTTCATCGAAACAATACATTCTCGGAGATGTCAATCTTGCTTTTCCGCGACGGATTATTGAAAGCATCATTGATTTTATTGAAAATCTTGAAAAAGTAATTCCGGGTATTGCTGCCGATGACAATTTGGTTTATGCTCCGGAAATTAAATTCTATTCCAATGTTCTGGATAATAATAAATTCAATAATTTAAAATTCGGAGGCGATTGCTCCGGTTTAACACGTTCCATTATTTATGCAACCGCTCACGGTTGGATGATTGCCGATGAAATTGGAAATAAAATGGAATAAGACAGATTATCAGTCGGTTGTTGCAAGTTCATCCGATAATAATTTTTTATTATTTCGTTTTTCAACCCGTTTTGAAATTCCGATACCCACTTCATAAAGAAGTACCAACGGCAAACTGACCAAAATTTGTGAAAAAATATCCGGCGGTGTAATAATAGCTGATAAAGCAAGTATAGCAACCAAAGAATGTTTTCGATATTTTTTTAAGAATTTTGGTGTTACCAATCCGATTTTACTCAAAAAGAAAATTAAAATCGGTAATTCAAAAACCACGGCTGAAGCTAAAACAACTGATGTAAATGTTTGAATGTAAGAATTTAAGTTAATTTTATTGACAACATCTTGACTTACATTATATGTTCCCAAAAAATTCATTGATAAAGGGACGATGATATAATATCCGAACAGAGCACCAAGAGAAAATAAAACCGATGCAAAAAAAACAGCTCCTCTGCTGTGTTTTATTTCTCTTTTTTTCAAAGCCGGTTTCAAAAAAAGCCAAAATTCATTAAAAACAAACGGAAAAGCAATAACCAAACCGACAATTAAGGATACCGTTATATGTGTCATAAATTGTCCGGTCATTTTAATATTTATAATACTAAACGGTGTTTGATTGATACAAATTGATTTTAATCCTAAAAATTCGCCCAAACTGCACATCGTTTTGTTAGTAATAAAATCAGGCGTTTTTGGTGCAAGTAAAACTTCATTAAAAATAAAATGTTTAAAGAAAAAAGCTGTAAATGCCAGTATTATAATATATAAAATTGAACGTATTAAGTGCTTCCGTAAAGCTTCTAAATGTTCTAAAAATGACATTTGATTCGGTTTCTTCTTTCCCATTATTTATCTGTTTTAAAATATCAATTGTTTATTTTTAATTATCAATTGTTCAATATTTATACGAATCCTTCTTTTAACATATCATGAATATGGATAATTCCCAAATAGTTTCCCTTTTCACAAACAACTAATGTTGTTATATTATGCTTTCTCATTAATTCAAAAGCATCAATAGCAAATGCTTCCGGACTTATTTCTTTCGGATTAATACTCATAATATCCTTTGCGACAATATTTTCCAATGAATTTGTTTTTACCAACATGCGCCTTAAATCACCATCGGTAATAATCCCTGCCAAATGATTATTTTCATCTAACACTGCCGTTGCACCTAACCTTTTTTCTGAGATTTCAATTATAACATCTTTTAATTTTGCATTAACCGTTACTTTAGGAACTTCATTCATTCTATATAAATCATCAACTCTCAAGTACAATCGTTTTCCTAAAGAACCTCCCGGATGATATTTAGCAAAATCTCTGTCAGAAAAATTTCGAGCATCTAATAAGCTGACAGCCAAAGCATCACCCATAACCAATTGAGCTGTGGTACTGGAAGTCGGAACTAAATTATTAGGACATGCTTCCGATTCAACCGTTGTTTTAATAACATAATCCGCTTGTTTTGCAAGAAAAGAATCCGTATTTGAAACAAATGCAATTAACGAATTTCCGAAACTCTTTATATAAGGAACCAAAACTTTTATTTCCGGTGTATTTCCGCTCTTAGATAAACAAATAACAACATCATCGGGTCTGATAATACCCAAATCACCGTGAATAGCATCAGCAGCATGCATAAAAACCGAAGGTGTTCCGGTTGAGTTTAATGTAGCCGTTATTTTTTCGGCAATAATTGCACTTTTACCTATTCCGGTAATAATAACACGTCCTTTACTTTCATGAATAAGATTGACACATTCGGCAAAGATTTCATCAATAAAATCCGTTAAATTTGAAACAGATTCAGATTCTTTCCGTATAACATCGAGTGCCGTTTTAATAATTTGCTGAAAATTTTTCACAATTTTTTATTTATTTTTTGCAAAAATAGTTTTTTGTCTAATTTTATTTTTAATTTAGCTACAAATATATTCAAATAAATTACAAACAATATTAAAAACTCCGGGAAACAGAGAATAAAAAATGGATGTAAAAAATTTAAATTTAAGTAAAATACTTCAAAAAAATTTCGGTTTTGATACTTATAAAGGTGAGCAAGAAGAAATCATTACGAATGTATTGAATGGAAAGGATTCTTTTGTATTAATGCCGACCGGCGGAGGTAAATCTTTAACTTATCAGCTTCCTTCACTAATTGTTGAAGGAACTGCAATTGTTATTTCTCCGCTTATTGCACTAATGAAAAATCAAGTGGATGCCATGCGCGGTTATAATAAAGATGATGCCATAGCTCATTTCATGAATTCGTCTTTAAATAAAACACAACTCAAACAAGTTCGTGAAGATGTTAAAAACGGAAAAACGAAATTATTATACGTTGCTCCCGAATCTCTTACAAAAGCAGAAAATACAGAATTTTTAAAATCTGTTAAAATATCATTTTATGCCATTGACGAAGCCCATTGTATTTCGGAATGGGGACATGATTTCAGACCGGAATACCGAAAAATAAGACCGATAATTAACGAAATAGGAAGAGCTCCGATAATTGCACTCACTGCTACGGCAACGCCTAAAGTTCAACACGACATTCTTAAAAATTTGGATATTTTAGATGCAACTGTTTTTAAAGCATCATTTTTCCGATCTAATTTATATTATGAAGTCAGACCTAAAGTAAAACCGGAAAAACAAATTATTAAATTCATTAAACAAAATAAAGGGAAATCGGGTATAATTTATTGTTTAAGCAGAAAAAAAGTAGAAGAATTAGCCGAAGTCCTGCAAGTTAATGATATAAAAGCACTTGCATATCATGCAGGAATGGATTCTAAAACACGTTCATTGCATCAGGATATGTTTTTGATGGAAGAAGTAGATGTAATTGTTGCAACCATTGCTTTCGGAATGGGCATAGACAAACCTGATGTTCGTTTTGTAATTCATTACGATATTCCTAAAAGTTTAGAAGGCTATTATCAAGAAACAGGAAGAGCGGGAAGAGACGGCGGAGAAGGAAAATGCATCACTTTCTACAGTTATAAAGACATTCAGAAACTTGAAAAATTTATGCAAGGTAAGCCGGTTGCCGAACAAGAAATAGGTAAACAACTTCTTCTTGAAACCATTGCTTATGCTGAGACTTCAGTATGCCGACCCAAAGTTTTATTAAATTATTTCGGTGAAAAATTAAAAGAAGATTGCGGCAATTGCGATAACTGTCTTAATCCTAAAAGAAAATTTGAAGGCAAAGAATATCTTTTACAATTTCTTGAAGCTGTTGATGAATTAAACGAACAATATAAAAGCGAACATATTGCAAATATTCTGGCAGGTAATGCTACTTCAGCAATAAAATCTTTTAAACATGACACATCCGAACTTTTCGGTTCAGGTGACGAAAAAGATGTTAAATTTTGGGAATCTATTGCTCGACAAGAACTTATTAATTATTTCTTAGAAAAAGATATTGATCAATACGGTATTTTAAAAATTACTGAAAAAGGCAGAAAATTTCTTAAGAAACCATATTCGATTGAAATCACGGAAGCACACAGATTTGAAGATGATACTGATGATGATATCATCCAAATGAAACAAGGAAGCGGAAGCGGTGCAGGTGACGAAGTTCTTTTTAAAATGTTGAAAGGTTTAAGAAAGGATTTATCAAAAAAAATGGAAGTTCCGCCTTATGTGATTTTCCAAGACCCTTCATTAGAAGATATGGCTACCAGATATCCGATTACACTTGAAGAATTAACTTCGATACAAGGTGTAGGACACGGAAAGGCAACAAAATACGGTAAAGAATTCGTGGAACTTATTGCCGAATATGTTAAAGAGTTTAGTATTGACCGACCGCAAGATTTAATTGTAAAATCAGTGGTTAAAAAATCAGGTGCTAAAGTTTATATTATTCAAAATATTGACAGAAAAGTTAATTTGAGTGACATTGCAAGCTCTAAAAGATTGAGTATGAATAAACTATTAACTGAAATTGAAGCTATTATTAATTCAGGAACGAAATTAAATATTGATTATTACATTGATT
>JAOZQB010000129.1 GCA_029932445.1 Bacteroidales bacterium
GTACAAAGGTAAAAATTTTTCATATTACAGTCCCTTCAGTTATTACATTTTAGGTCGTTCTTATGTTCATTCAAAAGTATATCAGAGCATTACAGATGCCTATCAATTATGTGAAAAGGATTGTCCCGGAATTAAATTTCGATATATGGAATGTTCGAAAAGAAAAGGCGGAAAAATGTTTCCTCATATTACACATAAAAACGGGCTGAGTGTGGATTTTATGACACCCTTAAAAAGGAACGAAAAACAATATAAAGGTTTTGACAGAATTGGTATTTGGCGCTATTTAATGAATTTTGATGCACACGGAAAAGCAAAAATAAATAAAAAAGTGTCAATTGATTTTAACCTTATGGCAAAACATATTATCAATCTGGAGAAATCAGCAAGAAAAAACGGCTTGCGAATTAAAAAGGTTATTTTTAAGATAAATTTAAAAGACGATTTATTTAGAACAAAATACGGACAAAAACTAAAACGAATGAATATTTATTTTGCTCGAAATTTACCGGAACGAATTAATAAGCTTCACGATGACCACTATCATATTGATTTTGAAATCTTAAAATAAGATCTTGATTATAAAGAAATAATAATAATGCAAACATATTCCGACATAAAAAAGAAACTGAACTTAAATGTTTTAAAAGAAAAAGACGAAGGAGCAGCATATTTTACGCATTTTCTTTACAATCAAAAATCAAATCTTTCAAAATATTTTAAAGAAGAAGCTGAGCTGTTTTGGGAAAATAAGACACAAGAAAAAATTTCAAAAACATTAAATTTTAAGCAAGATGTCCCGTTTCCGGAACCTAAAAATCCGAAATTTACCTTTATCGACCTTTTTGCCGGTGTCGGAGGTTTTAGAATTGCAATGCAAAATCTCGGCGGAAAATGTGTTTTTTCTTCCGAAATTGACAAATTTGCAAAAAAAACTTATGAGCATAACTTCGGGGAAGTACCCTTCGGAGACATCACAAAAATAAATGAAAAAAAAGTACCCGAACACGATGTTTTATGTGCCGGGTTTCCGTGTCAGGCATTCTCAATTGCCGGAAAACGCAAAGGTTTTAAAGATGAAACACGAGGGACTTTATTTTATGATATTGCCCGAATTATTAAAGAAAAACAACCCAAAGCATTTTTTCTGGAAAACGTCAAAGGGCTTACCAATCACGATAAAGGCAGAACCTTAAAAACAATTTTGAAAGTTTTAAGAGACGATTTAAATTATTTTGTCCCCGATCCGAAAGTGATGAATGCCAAAGATTTCGGTGTGCCGCAAAAAAGAGAACGTATATTTATTATCGGTTTCAGAAAAGATTTGGGAATTGAAAATTTTGAATATCCGAAGCCCTTAAAGAAAAAAGTTGTGTTTGCAGACATAAAAGAGAATAATGAAGTTTCCGTTAAATATTATTTGTCAGATACCTATAAAAAATCATTAATCGAACATAAAAAAAGACATGCCGACAAAGGTAACGGTTTCGGTTATGAAATTATCAAAGATAATGAATGTGCCAATGCCGTTGTGGTCGGGGGAATGGGTAGAGAACGAAACATTGTGATTGATTGCAGGTTAAAGGATTTTACACCGATTACAAAAATAAAAGGACATGTCAATAAAGACTATTGGAGAAGGATGACACCCAGAGAATATGCACGATTACAAGGGTTCCCGGATAATTATGACATTCCGGTTTCCGATGCACAAGCATTCAAGCAGTTCGGTAATTCAGTTGCTGTTCCGGCAATTCAGGCAACGGCCGAAAAACTTATTGAAAAAATCACATAAATTCTTAAATTTGGGTTTTGCAAAGAACAAAACGTAATTTTATTTAATGAAAAATTTCCTAAAATCCCTATATCTCACAAATCGCCTGTTTTATGCGGCAGGTGTCATTATCGTGTTTTTTGTAATCGGTTATTACATTCCCGTTTTATATGCATTTGGGAAAGCATTATTGATTGCTCTCGTTGCAATTATTATTATTGATATTTTATTGTTGTATAATTCTTCCGAATTTAAAATAAAAGCCGAAAGATTGCTTCCGACAAAACTTTCAAACGGTGATGATAACAATATACAAATTTTCATTAAAAACAATTACAAATTTCCTGTTCATATAGAAATTATTGACGAAATACCCTTTCAATTTCAAAAACGCGATTTCCTGATAAAACGAAAATTACAAGCAGGACAGGAAATTTCATTAAACTATTTATTGCGTCCCGTGAAACGCGGTGAATACGATTTCGGCAATTTAAATGTCTATGTGTCAAACACTTTAGGCATTATTAAACGCCGATTTACCTATAACAAGGGAGCAAAAGTTCCGGTATATCCGTCCTTTATTCAAATGCGCAAATACGAATTGAAAGCAATTTCAAATAACTTGAGCGATTACGGCATTAAAAAAATTCGTAAAATCAGTAATAATCGTGAATTTGAGCAAATAAAAACCTATGTGTCGGGCGATGATTTCAGAACGGTAAATTGGAAAGCAACAGCTCGAAAAAGCCGGTTGATGGTCAATCAATATCAGGACGAAAAAGCACAGCGTGTTTACAGCATTATTGATATGGGCAGAAGTATGAAAATGCCGTTTAACGGTATGTCTTTACTCGATTATGCGATTAATGCATCTTTGGTAATTTCAAATATTGCCCTTAAAAAACACGACAAAGCCGGGCTTATAACTTTTTCAAAAGACATTCATTCAATGGTTCCGGCAGATCGAAAAAACAATCAAATTCGTAAAATTTCGGATGTGTTATACAAACAAGAAACGAATTACGAAGAAGCAAATTTTGAATTACTGTATGCTACGGTAAAACGGAAAGTATCGCAAAGAAGTCTGCTGTTGATTTATACAAATTTTGAGGGTTTTGTTTCTTTGGAACGACAACTCAAATATTTTAAGCAACTTGCTAAAAGCCATCTTGTTGTGCTAATCTTTTTTCAAAATTCGGAACTAAACGAATTAATTGCCGGCAAGCCCGAAACAAGTTTGGATATCTATAATAAAACCATTGCCGAAAAGTTTCAATTCGAAAAAGTATTGATTACGAAAGAATTAAAAAAACACGGTATTCATTCCGTTTTAACCGAACCGCAAAACCTTACGGTTGAAACAATCAATAAATATTTGGAATTAAAAGCAAGAGCTCTTATCTAAACTGCATTTTTAATTTAGAATATTTCAGGAAACAGAAAACTTATACAAATAATTTTCAAGTTGCCGGAATGACATAAAAGAAATTTTGTAGTTTTTCAAGCGAAACGGAACGTAAAAATAAAAGCTGTTTGAACGACCGGAGTTTACGAAGGGAGAGAGTTCTTTTATTTTAGTGAAGTGAAGTGTAGAAAACAAGAAATTTATTTTCAGTCTTGAGTTTTTGTTACTTTTGTGTCAAGACAAAAGTAAAAAAATTAACAAACTAATTATCCCATATAATAATATTATCAAGTAAAAACGGGGTAATAAATAAAAAAAATGTCGTCTCACAATTTTAATAACAGCAGAATTGTATTTCCTGAAAGTCCCTATTTAAGCTGTAATAATTTTCAAGAAAACCATTTAAACATTTAACATTCACCTTTTTACTTTCAACTATAAAAAATTACTTTCGTGAGGGCTTCGCCGTTCATAAATTTTTTGGCTTAGGCTTCCGACGAATTTTCCGGATTATCAAATAAGGACGGATAATCACGATCAAAGCGTCCCAAAATCTCAGTCATAACCGTTTCTCTGATAAAACGTGATTTATTCGTTATTTTATATTTTTTGCAGTATTTTTCAAACGCTTCAAGTTCCAAATCATTAAATAAAAATTGGACGGTATTTGTACGTTTGAGTTTATCTTTTTTATGTATGGACATTTCTGAAATTCAAAAATTTACCGTGCAAATGTAAAAACTTTTCATTTACAAAACAAAAAGACCGGGCATAACACCCGGCCTTTAATCTACTTAACAAACCACATTTTTATTTATTCACTAAATCCGAGCCTTTTCAGCAAGGCATCAGGGGTCGGTTTCTTACCTCTGAATTTTATATATAAGTTCATCGGCTCATCTGTTCCGCCTTTTGATAAAATATTATTCCTGAAAGATGTTGCCACGTCTTTATTAAAAATATCTCCTGTTTCTTTATATGCAGCAAATGCATCAGCATCCAAAACAGCTGCCCATTGATATCCGTAGTATCCGGAAGAATATCCGCCGCTGAAAATATGTGCAAAATTCGTGCTTCTGTATCGGAATTCAATTTCAGGAATTAAGCCGATTTTTTTTGCAACTTCATTTTCAAATTTATCCACGTCTAAGCTGTCTTGTTTTTCGCTTATTGTATGCCAATACATATCTAAAAATGCAGCTGCCGTATATTCAACGGTTATAAACCCTTGATTAAAATGTCTGCTGTTTTTAATTTTTTCGATTAATGCAGCCGGAATAACGTCTCCGGTTTCATAATGTTTTGCATATAACTTAAGTAATTCGGGTTCCGAAGCCCAATTTTCCATCACTTGTGACGGTAATTCAACAAAATCACGAGCAACAGACGTTCCCGACAAAGTATTGTATGTACATTCTGATAACAATCCGTGCAAAGCATGTCCGAATTCATGAAACATTGTTTCAACTTCTTCAAAACTTAATAAAGCCGGTTTATCTCCGGTGGGTTTTGAAAAGTTTGTCACATTCATGACTATCGGTTTAACGTCTTTTTCATTTATGTGCGATTGTTTCGTAAAGCTTGTCATCCAAGCTCCGCCTCTTTTGCTTTCGCGCGGAAAATAATCGGCATAATAAATTCCGATATGGCTTCCGTTGGCATCTTTTACCTCAAATACCAATGCATCTTTATGATAAACGGGGACATCTTTCAAAGGAGTAAAGGTAATACCGTATAACTTATTTGCCAGCAAGAACATACCTTTTCTAACATTTTCCAATTTGAAATACGGTCTTAATGCTTCTTCGTCCAAATCATAACGTTCTTTTCTTATTTTTTCTGAATAATACCACCAGTCCCAGGGTTCAAGAGTGAAATTCCCGTCTTCCTTATTTATCATTGTTTGGATATCGGCAGCTTCTTGTTTTGCCGTCTTTAATGCCGGTTCCCAAACTTTATTCATTAATGCAAAAACATTTTCGGGTGTTTTCGCCATGTTTTTATCTAAAATAAAATCCGCATGCGTTTTAAATCCGAGCATATGTGCTTTCTCAATACGAAGATTGACAATTTGTTTAATAATGTCTTTATTATCATTTTCATTGTTATTATCACCTCGATTGATGTATGCTTTATAAATTTGTTCTCTTAAGGGTCTTTTTTCCGAATAAGTTAAAAACGGAATTAAACTCGGTTTTTGAAGGGTAAAAACCCATTTATCTTTGTATCCTTTTGCTTCGGCAGTTTCTTTTGCTCCCGAAATAACAGCATCGGGTAATCCGGCCAGATCGGCTTCATTATCAATAATTAATTCAAAAGCATTGTTTTCATTCAATAAATTTTCACCGAATTTTAATGTCAACATCGACAGCTTTTTATTGATTTCTCTGAACCGTTCTTTTTGTGTTCCGCTTAAATTGGCTCCGCCTCTGACAAAATTTTCATACACTTTTTTCAAAAGCATTTTTTGTTCGGTATTCAAATTAAAATCAGCTTGTGTATCATAAACAGCTTTAACACGTTTGAACAAACCTTCATTTAAAGCAATATCATCACGATGCTGAGATAAAAGCGGAGAAACCTCTTTTGCAATTTGATTGATGCTGTCATTGGTATCGGCACTTTTCAAATTAAAGAAAATATTACTGACCCGAGTAAGCAATTCTCCGCTGTTATCCAATGCAACCAAGGTGTTTTCAAAAGTCGGTTCTTCCGAATTGTTAACAATGGCATCAATTTCTTCTTTTTGAACTTTCACGGCATCTTTAAATGCCGGTAAATAATGTTTGTTCATTATTTTACTGAAAGGCGGAACTTCAAAAGGAGTGTCAAATTTATCGACTAACAAAGGATTATCGTTCATCGTTTTTTCTTTTTGATTACAGGCACTGAAAAATGTCAGAACCAATACGGAATACAAAATTAGTTTTTTCATTTTTAAAATATTTTTTAATTTAGAAGTATCAAAATTGCGAAATGTTTTTAATATAAATATCGTTTTCAGACAAAATGCAGACAAAAACGAACAAACGGCAATTTTTAATCAGAAATTTATAAAATGGGCAGACGCTTGGTCATATCGGATATTCACGGTTGCAGCAAAACACTGACGGCTTTGCTTGAAAAAATAAATCTTTCCGAAGACGATACTTTATATTTTCTCGGTGATTACATTGACCGCGGTCCCGACAGCAGCGGTGTTTTGGATATCATTATTGATCTGCAAAAAACCTATTCCGCAATTTTCCCTTTAATGGGTAACCACGAATATCAAATGCTTCAAGCAGAAAAAGAATACGATGAGAAGTATTTTTATTTCTATGTGAAACAACTTGCAAAAAGCAAAGATCTGTTAAACAAAAAAAGAAAACTCCGAAAAACATATCGGAAATTCATGGAGAGCTTGCCTTTTTTTATTGAAACAGACGATTTTTTTATGGTCCATGCCGGTTTTGATTTTAAAAAGAAAAAGCCCTTTAAAGATATTGACGGTATTCTTAATATAAGAGGTTTTAAATACGATAAAGAAAAGGCAAAAGGGAAAACAATTATCATCGGACACAATCCGACGGAATTTCATAAAATTGAAAAAAAAATCAAAAAAAATAAGAAAATCATTTATCTCGACAACGGTTGCATTTACACAAAACCGCATAAATTATACGATTATACAAAACTCGGGAAACTCTGTTGTTATAATTTAGATACTCGGGAATTAATTTGCCGAAAGAATATTGATGTTTGATAAACTTTCTGATAAAAACTTTCCGGGTCTATGTTGTTTGTAACGGGTAACTAAATATCTAAAATACAATTAAAAAAGAATAAAGTAATAAGGTTTTTATTTTTCAACATTATTTCTACTAAGGTTAAAATAATATATAAGGTTTTATTTGTTGTCTTATAAACCTTATTTACAGTTTTTTAACCTTAACAGAAAAAGATTTACTCGGTTTTCAAAACCTTATTACCTTAATTAAGAAAAGGTATTTGTAAAATAATCAACCCGCTATATTTAACATAGAACCTTATTATTAAACCCTAATTGGGGTTTATGAAATGTTTTTACCCGTTTAAATCAACATAGACCCAACTTTCCGAAAGTTTTGAACTTTCGGAAAATTCGTTAAAAACAGAACGTTAAAAACAAAAAAGCCCGACAAAATTGTCGAGCTTTCGGCTCCTCCTCTAGGACTTGAACCTAGGACCTGCGGATTAACAGTCCGACGCTCTAACCAACTGAGCTAAGGAGGAATTTTTAATTTAGCGATGCAAAAGTAATAGGATTTTTTAAAAAACAAATATATTTGCAAATATATTTTCACTAAAAAATAAAAATTTAATGAGTTTAACTGTTGTAGGAACCGTTGCATTTGATGCAATTGAAACACCTTTCGGGAAAACCGATAAAATAATAGGCGGAGCGGGAACATATATTGCATTGGCAGCTTCGTATTTTGAAAAAAACACTAATTTAATTTCAGTCGTCGGAGATGATTTTCCCGAAGATTATTTGAATATGCTTAAAAATCATGATATTGATATTGAAGGCATTCAAATTAAAAAAGGTGAGAAAACCTTCTTTTGGGCCGGAAAATATCATGATAATATGAACAAACGCGATACTTTGGTTACCGAGTTAAACTCATTGGCGACATTTGACCCGATTGTTCCTGATGCCTATCAAACTTCCGATTATTTGATGCTCGGGAATTTAACACCCGGAATTCAACGACAAGTGATTGAACGTATGCATAAACGTCCTAAATTTGTAATGATGGATACCATGAATTTTTGGTTGGATAATACGCCGGAAGATTTAAAAGAAACTGTTTCGATGGTTGATTTGCTGTGTATCAACGATGAAGAAGCGCAACAAATGTCGGGAGAACATTCTTTAATGTCTGCAGCCGAAAAAATACTTGCCGAAGGGCCTAAATATCTCATTATTAAAAAGGGGGCTCACGGGGCCTTGTTGTTTGATAAAGACGGACATATTTTCAGTGCTCCGGCATTGCCTTTAAAATCTGTTTTTGACCCTACCGGTGCCGGCGATACTTTTGCAGGCGGATTTATAGGTTATTTGGCAAAAACCGATGATTTATCTTTTGATAATATGAAAAATGCAATCATTTTCGGCTCGGTTATGGCATCTTTTAATATTGAAAAATTCGGAACGGAACGCATTCAAGAGCTGAACAAAAAAGAAATTTCGAAGCGGGTTAAACAATTTATTGAATTAACGCAATTTAAAATCGATCCGAATAATTTGTAAGCCGGAATGCTGACACTATTATTAAAGTCGAACGGAACAATTTCCGTTCGGCTTTTCATTTTTAGGGCTACGAGTATGAATTAATACTATTTCAAAAACAATATAAAACGAATAGTCTGTATTTATATATTTTATTGTTAAATTTGGGCTTGTAACTAAAATCTGTCGTTTTATTTATAACATATAATAAGCGTTATAAACGGATTGTCGGGTTTATAAATGAGTTGTATCACATTATGAAAAAACACAGTACAACAAAGTAATATTTGCTATTAAAAATATCGAAAACATATTATATTAATAAATGAAGATATTAGATATCGAAAAGTATTACA
>JAOZQB010000130.1 GCA_029932445.1 Bacteroidales bacterium
AGCCGAGATTAAATCTGCTTTTGTCATAATTTTTGAATTTTAATTAATTTATATTATTATTATTTTCAGTTTGAATATTCTTTTTTTCAATTTGTTTCTTTTTAACAATATCTTCTAAATCTTTTATCTGATTTTCACATTCCTGAATAATATTTTCAACTTGTTCCGTAAATTTATCTTTATTATTCATCACTTAATTTTTAAATATCGACAGGTTTTATCTTTCAATATGCAATAGTATAAGATAAAATTATTCTATATTTAAAAAAAGGGTAACAAAAGGTTAACAATTTAAAAAAAATCATTAAACGTTAACAAGTTAAAACCTTCGAAACAATTAAATTTATTATGTTTCTAGGGAATATGAATAAATGAAATTATAATGAAGATAAATAGGCAGATAAGTTTTGTTCCGAATTCAAGTTTATTTTTTTTCTAAGTCTGGAACGTGCAACTTTCACACTGTCATTACTTTGAAATAGAACTGATGCAATCTCTTTCGTATTCATTCCGAGTTTAAGAAACGTACATAATTTAATTTCGGAATTGGTAAGGTTCGGAAATTTCTTTAAAAGATTCTCCGTAAAATCATTATTATTTGATTTAATAATCAGTTCAAATTTTTGCCATGAATCCTGTTTTACTTTTTCGTTGATACTGTTAATAATAAACTCAAATAAATTTTCGGTTTCATCATCTTTAACGGATAGTTTCTCATGCAGTTCATTTAATTTTCTGATAATTTGAATATTGAATTTATTGTTCCGAATTAACATTAAAGCATTTTCGGCAATTTCCCGATTTTTATTTTCAATAATTTTTTTATTGTATTCAGAAATTTTAATAACCGACTGTACACGAGCAATCAATTCAATTTCATCAATCGGTTTACGAATATAATCTGCAGCGCCGGCTTCCAAAGCACACTTTAAATCCTTTGAAGATTGCATAACAGCCGTAGCCATTATTACGGGGATTTCTTTGACGGAAGAATTTTCTTTCAATTTTTTAATCAATTCAACTCCGTTAACAAAAGGCATATCCCAATCCGTGATTATCAAATCCGGAATTTTATTTTCTGCAATTCTAAATGCAACATCACCATTATTAGCTTGATAAAAGCCGTAACTTGTTTTTTCTTTTGAAAGAATATCAACAATTCGATTTATTACATGAGGGTCATCATCAACCAATAATATTTTATTTGAAATAAAATCTGCCATTTGTTTGAAGAAATTTAATTTATACTCTCTTTTAATGCATTATACAATTCAGAATTACAATTATAAATTGCCTTATTCAATTCATTTTTCCATTTCTTAACATTTTCTGAAAAATTTTCATCAATTATATTCTGAACCGTTCTTAATTCGCTTATTTCATATACATCAAGCAAATTAAATTCATCATAGAATTGTCTGAGATAGTTTTTATCATCAACATTTAAATTAATAAGTTTAACTTTTTCATTAATAGTATCTTGTCGGTATTTAGTTTTTTTAATTTCGGCGATCTGTAATACGAATTCAAAACTTGTAAATTCATTCGAAACAGATTTAACACTGATTTCACTTCCGTGTGCTTCAACAGCCATTTTACAAAATGTTAATCCGATTCCGGTTGAACGTGCCTCGCCGGTTTTTCTGGCAAGTATTTGATTGAATTTATTAAAAATTAAAGGGATTGATTCTTCTTTTATACCTATGCCGTTATCCGTAACACAAACCTTAATACGATCAGATTTATCGTTCAATATTCGGAATTCAATTTTAATAATACCGTTTGAAAATGTATATTTAACAGCATTTGAAAGGAAATTAACAAAAATACGTCTTAAAATAGCTTCATCAGCCGAAACAAAAATGTCATCACTAATCTCATTTTTAATTTTAATATTTTTACGTTCGGCAAAAATACTGATCTGCTTAATTGCTTCATCGGCATTTTTTCTTAAAAGTATATCTTTTTTGTTCAGCGGTATTACCATCCCTTCATATTTCTGAATATCTAAAATATTCTCAACCATAGTTAACATATCTTTCGCAAAAAAAGTTATTTCTCTGTTTTCGGAAATATTGATAATATTGCTGATGGGGTTTTTTAAATCATGAACAATCATATTCGTTAAACCGCCTCTTAATTCGGCATTTTCTTTCAACTCTTTATTCAGAACCAGCAAATCCATTGTTTTTTGAATAATTTTATCTTTTTGTTTTTGAATTTCTTCTCTTTGAGAAACTATTTCTTTGTTTTTTTCGGATAAAAGGAAGTTTGTTTTTTTTAATCGTATTCTTGAAACAAATATTATCAGAAGTAAAATTATCAGAAAAAATAAAACAATAAAGAATGCATATACAATTAAATTATTATTTAATAATTCAGTTGTAAAAGACATTAAATTATGAGGACAGTAAATTTTCATAAATTCCTAAAAATCGGGCAATTAATACAAAAATAAATAAATATTTTTAAAACTCTCCTTATTTTTAAAATTATAAAATCATTTTTTTAATTTTGTAAAAAAATAAATTATGAAACAAATAATACATACCGAAAAGGCACCGAAAGCAATCGGGCCATACAGCCAAGCAGTAAAAGCCGGTAATACCTTATATATTTCCGGTCAAGTTCCGATAAATCCCGAAACAGGAAAACTTGTCGGCAAAACGATAAAAGAACAAACTGAACAAGTAATGCAAAATATTGGTGCAATATTAGAAGAAGCCGGATTCTCATTTAAAGACGTCGTAAAATCAACCTGCTTGTTGAGTGATATGAGTAATTTCGGAGGGATGAACGATGTTTACCAAAAATATTATTCGGAAAATCCGCCTGCCAGAGCTGCTTTTGCCGTTAAAGAACTTCCTTTAAGTGTTTTGGTTGAAATTGAAACAATTGCTGTTAAGTAAATATTCAATATCTTTATTCAGAAGCTTTTAGAGCATCAGGTAAACAGTCAATAATATCAGAAGCAATAAGCGGATATTGTCCTTTTTTTTCAGCGGCAAAATCGCCTGCAAGACCGTGAAAATAAACACCGTAAATTGCAGCTTCTTGAGGATTATATTTTTGTGACAACAATGAAAGAATGATACCGGTAAGAACATCACCGCTTCCGCCGGTTGCCATTCCGGGATTTCCGGTTGAATTAAAAAACACCTTCCCTTCGGGAGTTGCAACAGCTGTGTATGCTCCTTTCAAAATAAGAAATATTTTATATTTTTTTGCAAATTCAATTTGTTTCTGCATTTCTGTAAAATTATTTTCACTTTTACCCGCCAATCGCTCAAATTCTTTCGGGTGAGGCGTAAAAATACTGTTCTCGGGAACATCCGCAAGCCAATCCATATTTTCCGATAAAATAGTCAGTGCATCAGCATCCAAAACAATCGGTTTATTATAAGTTTCAATTAAATTATTAAGCATTTGCTTTGTTTCTTGGGCAAATCCGATACCCGGACCGACGGCAACCGCATTGTAATTACTTAAATCCGGCAAATCGGAGATGTAATTATCCGTTTCGTTTATATTCAACATTGTTTCGGGTGAAGCAACTTGCAAAATCTGATAATTGCAAACAGGAACAACCGTTGTCAGCAAACCCGTACCCGTTCTGTGAGTTGCTTTTGCAGCTAAAATACAAGCTCCTGCCTTACCGTAACTTCCGGCAAGTAACAAGGCATGTCCGTAATTCCCTTTATGTGAAAAATTTTTCCTCTTACGAATTTTCACATCTTCCTTTTGAATAAAATAATAAGGAGAATTTGTTTTTTCCCTAAACTCTTTATGAATGCCGATATCAATCACATGAAATTTACCGACATAATCTTCATTTTCGGCAAACATAAAAGACAGCGAAGGATACTCAAAAGTTAATGTATGATTTGCTTTAACAATTGTCCTTTTACCGACGGGATTATTTTCTCCGAAAAGCCCTGAAGGGCTGTCAATTGAAACAACTTCATTTCCGGAATTATTGATTTGTTTTACGACTTCTTCCGGAAATCCTTTCAATATACGCGTTAATCCCGAACCGAAAACAGCATCAATGATAAGTTCATTCTTTTTTAGTTTCGGAAATTTCTCAATGCTGTCAAGAATAACTATCGAGACTTCATTTATTGTTTGCAGTTTTTCATAATTTGCTTTAAAATCGTCAGAAATTTTATCGGTAAATTTTACATAATAAACCCTTACGTTTAATCCTTTTTCGGATAGAAGCCGAGCAATAACCAATCCGTCTCCGCCATTATTACCGGGACCTGCAAAAATTGAAAAATTTATTTTATTAAAATATAATTTAAGAATTTTATTCGCAGCTCGTCCGGCAGCTCTTTCCATCAGATTCAATGATGAAACCGGTTCGTTCACAATTGTAAAATTATCAGCTTGTCTTGTCAGGTCGGAAGAAAATATTTTCATGTGTGTGTGTGTTTAAATTTATCTAAATGCAGCAGATTTGCAGCTGCTTTCTTAACGTAGGGGTTAGCCCCTACGTTAAAGAGATATAGTCATTTCTTTGTGTGATTTTTTTAAAACATGAATGTTTCATGTGTCTGTTTTTATATTTCTAAGGTCATCCGGAACTTACCGGAATTAAATAATTATTTCCATATGTGATTTAACAATTATTTAATCCCGGACATTTCATTATTTTATTACTTTTGTTCTTTAACAATAAACAAAGATACAGAAAATATGCCCGAAGCGGATATCATTTTTGAAAAAATAACAGATAATTACAATCTGAAACTTGCAAAGTTTGAAGAAAATTCGGACGTTTTATTTCAACAAATCTGCGATGATTTAAGTGATGACGAAAGAACCAATTTTATTAAAATAAAAAACAACAAACGGAAAGTCGAATGGCTGGGAACAAGAATTCTTCTGAAAAATATTCTCGGAAAATATCTTAAAATACACTATGATAATAAAGGAAATCCGTATATTAATAATAAAAAATATATTTCAATTACACATTCGGGAAATTATATCGGAATGATTATCAGCAATAATGAAGCTGTCGGTATTGATACTGAATTTATTTCCGACCGTATTTTAAAAACAGCTCATAAATTTATTCCTGAAAAAATTCTGCAAAATATTAATGAAGAAAATACTCTTGAAAAAATATATATTCACTGGTGCAGCAAAGAAACTTTATATAAAATAAAAGGCGGAGGTGGTTATGATTTTAAAAAAGATTTCATTTTGGAACCCTTTCAATTAAAAGAAAAAGGAGAGATTATTTCATTCATTATAAAAAATCAAACCAACCGATATAACTTATCTTATCAGTTTATTAATCAAGGAAATAAAAAGCTTTTAATTGTCTGGTACGGATAATTTTATGACTGTGTCATTTTTATTTTTGAATATTTTAGAGTATCTTGCAAAAGAAAATCTAATTTCCGGTTAATATGTCGAGAAAATTAATACTGATAATATACTTAATTGCATATACCGGTGTGTTATTTTCTCAAAATACTGTAATCGACTCATTAATTAATTCTTCAAAAAATTTCGGTTCTGATTCGGTAAAAATTCAAAATGATTTAAAGATAGCTTATCATTATCACAATTTAAACAAAAAAGATTCTGCATTAATTTGGTTTAATAAAGCTGAAAAATCAGCATCATTACTTGCAAAGTCAAAAAATGAGAATAAAAAAGAACAAGGAAGTTTCTTGTTAGCCTTATGTTATTATTCAAAGGGATTTAGCCAATATAAGGATATGAATTTTTATTTTTCCGAGAAAAACTATAATAAAGCACTTCAAACGACAAAGCATCTGATAAAATATTCGAATCATAAAAACATTATTACGGAAGCACAAAAATTAAATGCGGATATTTATTCAGGAATCGGAAACATATATACGGATAAGGGCTATTACTCAATTGCTCTTAATAATTTTATTAAAGCTCAAACACTTTCGGATACTTTGATAAAAAGAGGAATTATTCCTGAGAAGGAGGCTGCCGCACAATATTTTCATCTCGGATTAATTCATTATTATTTAGGGAATCTGTCAAAATCACTTGAATATTATAAAAAATCACTTGGCATATCCGTAAAATATAATAATGAACAAGGCATTGCAAAAATATACAGCAATATAGGAATTGTTGAAACACAAATGAACCAAACGGAAAAAGCATTAAAACATTTTCAAATTTCTTTAGAGTTTGCAGAAAAACATAATGATTTAATTTTTAAAGCTCAAATTTATGATAATATGGCAGATTGCTATGTAAAGAAGAATGATTTTCATAAAGCAGAAATATATCTTGCCAAAGCAATGATTATTACCGAAAAATTGAATAATAAACAAGGTAAAATATATATTTTACTGGGCTTAACCGATGTATATAACAAAACTAAAGAATTTGCCAAAGCAAAAAAATTTGCCAATCAAGCTTTATCAATTGCTAAAGAAATTCAATCGATATCTTTCATTCGCGATATAAACCGACAACTCTCTGAAATTTATGAAAATCAACATCAATTTGCTCAAGCATTAAATTATTATAAAAAATATAAAATACTTGAAGACAGTATTTTTACTAAAGAAAAAATGCGTCAGATTCAAGAAACTGACGCAAAATATCAAGCAAGTAAAAAACAAGAACAAATAAATCGACAAAAACTTGAATTAGCAAAAAGAGACAGCCGGATTAAAATAAAAAAAACACAGAATTACATTTTTGCTGCAATTGTTTTCTTCTTATTAATTATCATTTTGGTAATTTTCTTTCTTTTGAAACAGAAACAAAAAATTAATACCTTAATAAAAAAACAAAATAAACGCATAACGGACAGTATCGAATATGCAGAAAAAATACAAACAGCTGCCCTACCCTCAGATAAAGTATTAGCGCAACTGTTTAAAGAACATTTGATATTGTATAAACCCTTACAAATTGTCAGCGGAGATTTTTATTGGGCAGTTAAAAAAGACCATTTTATCATTTTTGCCGCAGCTGATTGTACGGGACACGGTATTCCCGGTGCATTTGTCAGTATGCTGGGAATTTCTTTCTTAAATGAATTAACACTTATTTCCGATTTAACACGTCCGGATTTAATTTTGGAAGAAATGCGTTATATTTTAAAAAAATCGTTCAGACAAACCGGAAATTACAGCGAACAATCAGACGGCATTGATATCTCACTTTGCAGTATAAATACGGTAACGAATGAATTATACTTCGCAGGAGCAAATAATCCTGCTTTCCTGATCAGAGGAAATAAGATTATTGAATTAGAAGCAGTTCCGAACCCTGTTGGTGTTTATTATAAAGAAATTACTTTTAAAATGCAAACCGTTAAACTTCAACAAAACGATACAATTTACTTATATACTGATGGTTATGCAGACCAATTCGGCGGAAATAATCGGAAACTGCAAAAATACACTTTAAAACGATTTAAGGATTTATTATTTGAAATACATAAAAACTCGATGCCGGAACAAAAAGAAAATCTTGAAAATGAATTTCAAGATTGGAAAAAAAACAGCAAACAAATTGATGACATCCTAATTTTCGGAATACGATATTAAATTACAAATCAAAAACAAAATAAATAATAACACTTAAGAACAACACTATGGATTTTGACATGAATAAAATTTCGGTAAAACCCGGACAAAAAATCAACATTGAAGATTACGACACAAAATATGTCGGGACATACACAAAAGATAAAGCAAAAAAAGCATTGAAAAAAAACACAAAGGAGCTTAAGGAAATGCAGGAAATGTTTTATGCCGATGACAGATACTCATTACTAATTATTTTGCAAGCAAGTGATGCTGCCGGAAAAGACGGAGCTATTCGCCACGTTCTGGGAGGTTTAAATCCTCAAGGATGTCGCGTGCACAGTTTTAAAGGACCTTCCAAAATTGAATTACAACACGATTACATTTGGCGTCATTATATTGCCTTACCGGAAAGAGGAATGATTGAAATTTTTAATCGTTCTCACTATGAAAATGTTGTGGTAACAAAAGTACATCCGGAATACATTCTGGGCGAACGTATTCCCGGTATAAATTCCGTTGATAAAATTAATGACGATTTCTGGAAAAATCGATACAAACAAATTAATAATTTTGAAAAACATATTTACGAAAACGGTACGCATATTTTGAAATTCTTTTTAAATATCTCAAAAGATGAACAAAGAAATCGATTTTTAGCACGCCTTGACACACCCGAAAAAAATTGGAAATTCAGCACCGGAGATTTAAAAGAACGTAAATATTGGAACAATTACCGAAAGGCATTTGAAGATATGATTAACGAAACAACAACCGATTATGCCCCGTGGCACGTAATTCCGGCAGATAACAAATGGTTTTCGCGCATTGCTATCGGAAAAATTATTTACGAAAAAATGAAATCTTTGGATTTGAAATATCCGCCCGCCGAAAAACCTGAACTTCTTGAAGAAGCGAGAAAACAGTTGATAAATGAATAATTTTCTTTTCTTCGACTTTCCAAGTTTCAAAAACTTGGAAAGTCTCATTCAAACAAACTCAAAAGCATTTCTTCCGACAATTTTCCGAGCGGATTTTCCGTATTGACAATCAAATTTGCCAATTCCGATTTTTCGTTTTGAAGTTTCAGAATTTTTTCTTCAACAGTATTTTCGGTAATGTATTTATAAACCATCACATTGCGTTTTTGCCCGATACGATGTGCCCGATTGACAGCTTGCTTTTCAACTGCCGGATTCCACCACGG
>JAOZQB010000009.1:0-12387 GCA_029932445.1 Bacteroidales bacterium
GTACGATTGAAAGGGATGTCCCCGTTGAAAACGGAACCAACAAAATAACCGTAAAAGTAACGAATGCCGGCGGTGAAGTGTTATCGGATACAAGAATTGTAAATTTACAAATTGATAATATCTCAACGAACCAAAAACGCTTGGCATTAGTTATAGGAAACGGAGAATATTTATTATCTCCGCTGAAAAATCCGGTTAATGATGCTCAACTAATGGCTGAAGAATTAAGAAAATTGGGATTTGATGTAATGTCATTTACAGATTTAAGTCAAAATGATATGAAATCAAAAATACGTGAATTCGGAAATAAATTAAGCAAACAAAAAGGTGTCGGATTATTTTATTATGCCGGTCACGGTATTCAGTTAAACGGAGAGAATTATCTGGTACCTGTTTCCGCTGTTATTAATAAAGAACAAGATGTTGAACTTGAAGCAGTTAATTTAAAACGTGTTCTCGGTGAAATGGATTATGCACAAAATGATTTGAATATAGTTATTTTGGATGCCTGCAGAAATAATCCTTTTGCCAGAAGTTTCAGATCCGGCGGCGGTAACGGTTTAGCTTCAACAACTGCTCCGAAAGGTACATTTATAGCTTATGCAACGGCACCGGGTTCGGTAGCATCCGACGGAACGGGTGAAAACGGATTATACACGCAAGAACTTGTAAAAGCGTTGGAACAACCCGGCAGTAAAATTGAAGATGTATTTAAAGCCGTCAGAAACAATGTTTATAAAATGTCAAATGAAATGCAGGTTCCCTGGGAAAACTCATCTATTTTCGGAGATTTCTATTTTAAGAAATAAACAGATAAAACAATATTGAATTAAGCACTTAAGTAATACAAAATGAAAAAACAATGAAAATTCTAAACTCTGCGTATTCTCTGCGATTCTTAGCGTTCTTTGCATGAACGAATCAGATTTATTTCACGCAAAGAGTGCAGAGATTTCGCAAAGCACGGCAAAGAAAAAACAGGAACTACTGATATACAATAAATTACAAGTCTTATCTAACTGCCTAATTCAAAAATAATAATTACATAACAGTTAAATAAAGATAAAAACTTAACATTTTCGGATGAAAAAAATATTCTTAATACTTTTATCAATCTTTATATCTTTTCAATTTGCATCGGGACAAGAATACGGAACCGGACTTAATTTTAATGATAAAAAATACGAATCCGTACCCAAAAAAGCCCCTTTAACAAGAAGTTTATATACAAATATTCCTTCGTCATTTTCATTAAAAAAATATACTCCCGAACCAAAAAGTCAAGGACAACACGGAACATGCGTGGGATGGTCAACAGCTTATGCCGGTATGACAATTTTAGAATCCGTTCATAAAAACAGAACTGATAAAGCAACAATCACTTCCAATACCTTTTCTCCCGGTTTTATTTATAAACAGATAAAAAGCAGCAGCGATACCTATTGTCAATTAGGTTCATCAATTGCAGATGCACTGAATATTATGAAAACAAAAGGTGTTTGCAAATACGATGACATGACGGAAGTTAATTGTCCCGCATTCATATCACCGACAATTTTTTCAAAAGCTTCTGAATATAAAATAAAAGATTATGCAAAGATTTTCAGTATGTTCGATTCGAAAGAATTCAAAATACATGCCGTTAAAAAAAGTATCAGTCAGAAAAATCCCGTGATTATCGGTATGAACACACCAAAATCATTTTATACCGCAAAAGGCGAATGGTTACCGACCGAAAGCAGCAGTTTAACATACGGCGGTCATGCCATGTGCATCATTGCATATGATGATGATAAATACGGCGGTGCTTTTGAAATAATGAACAGCTGGGGAACACAATGGGGTAACAACGGCTACCTGTGGATTTCCTATGAGAACTTTCACAAATTCGTAAAATATGCTTATGAAATGATTGATTTCAGAACAAATACAGCTGAAAACAGTTTTTCTTTAGCCGGCAGCATAAAGTTTATTAAAGCAGACGGAACTGAAAGCTCCGTAACCTTCAACAACGGTATTTATACCTTGGATGAACCCTATAAATCCGGAACTTTATTCAGATTATACATCTCCAATTCTGCCCCTGCATACGTATATTCATTCGGATATGATGCCACAAAAAAAACATTTATGATTTTTCCTTATGCAAAAAACATATCTCCTGCTTTAAATTATGCACAAAATGATGTTGCAATACCCGATGAAGATCATTACATTCAAACAGATAATACGATAGGAAAAGATTACTTATGCGTTTTGTATTCAAAAAATAAATTAAATATTGATAATATCAAATCTCAAATTGAAAATACCTACGGTTCTTTTAAAGATCGTATAAATTATGTTCTTAAAAATCAACTTATTTCTGAAAATCATATTCAATTTAATCAAAAAAAAATAGCATTTAGTGTAAAAAACAACGAAAAGAATATTGCCGTAATAATAATTGAGACTAATCATATCGACTGATTATGCTGCAATTATACAGTTTATAAGTAATAATATCCCTTAAAACCAAAAAACATCTAAGTTTTTTATTTTTAAATAAAATAATTAACTTTGTTTCAATTCTTAACAAGCAAACCTGTACCATGAAGGTATCCGTACCCGAAAAAAAAAATAATCTGGCCTATACACTCTTTGAAAGTATCCAAGGTAACACCATGGAATATACTTATCGAGGCAGTTTTACGACCAAAGTTACGGATACCATTCTATCTTTGACAGAGTCAAATCTGGAAAATGAAAATGTTGAAAAGAAAATCAGAAAACGCGTTTTCTTTATCATCGTTGAAGGTTTGCAAAATGTTACTCGTCATCAAAGTGCATCCGAATCAGACGAACTTGCCGGTTATCCCGGTTTATTTGTTGTTCAATATAAACCTGACGGGTATTATATAACGACAGGTAATTTAATAAAATCTTCCAATGAATATAATATCAAAAACCTAATTGATAAAATAAATAAGTTAGATAAAGACGAATTAAAAAAATATTCTTTGGAAAAACTTGACGAGGGTGAATTTTCCGAAAAAGGCGGTGCCGGTCTCGGTTTAATTGAAATTGCTCGTAAATCAGGAAATAAATTAGTTTATGCCTTTGATAAAATCAATGATCAATTTTCTTTTTTTTATATGCATTCAAAGATTATTGATTTCAATAATAATCAAGATTCGAGTAACGAAGATTCTCTGAAACGAATTATTGACAGACATAAAATACTTGAAAAAGAGAATATCTTATTAAACTTTATCGGAGCTTTTACGCAAGATACTCTTGTTAATCTGCTTTCTATTACAGAAAATCAACTGCAAGGAACCGTTATTTTAAAAATGAAAGTTTTTAATTTAATGGTCGAAATTCTTCAAAATATTGTAAATCATGCAGATTTATATACTTATAATAATATTACGGGAAAACATGCCATTTTTTACATAAAAGAAACAAAAAAAAATCTTATTTTCACCTCCGGAAATTATATTGAAAACTATAAAATAAAAGAATTTAAGAATAAATTAGAAAGTGTAAACAATTTATCGGAAGACGAACTTTCTGAAGCTTATAATGAAACACTCTTAAATTTCAATAACAAAAATGATGAAAACCCCGGTCTCGGCTTACTTGATATTAAAATGAAAGCTAAGAATCGCTTTATCTATGACTTTTACAAAATCGATGAAAAATTTTCTTTTTTTACACTAAAAATTCAAATAAATAAAATGAAAGACGGATTAGAAAAATACATAATACAAAAAGAGGATGATACTCCTGAAATATTCCTTGACCCCGAAAAAGGGACCTTAAGATTTAAAGGAAAATCCATTCCTGAAAATGCCGTAAGTTTTTATAAACCGATTATCGATTGGTTACATGCTTATAAAGAAAAACCGGCTGATCATACTCAAGTTTCATTAAAGTTCGATTATTATAACACTGCCACTGACAGACAATTAGTTAAAATTTTATTAATACTGGAAGAAATCTCTAAAAATAATTCTGTCGATCTTGATTGGTATTATAATACCGGTGATATTTCAATGTTAAATGACGGTAAAAAATTCAAGGAACTTATTGATTTAAATATTGAAATTATTGAAATTATTGATGAAGATGCCGGTGATGATGATTTTTAAATCATTTTCTAAATACGAAATCGGCTAATTTATCATTATCTGCTACTATAATGCAAAAATACTTTTCGGAATTTACCGTAGAAATTATTAATAAGAAGTTTCAGAAAGATAATTTCAATTATCCTGAAACAGCTTTAATTAAATTTTTTGATGCCGACAAAAACCTGCTTTCCGAGGAAAAATTCGGTTATGCTGATTCAAATTACATTAAAAAATACATTAATCAAAATAATGAACTGCAACTTGACTTTGCCTATACCGAAAATTTTGATATTGAATTTCTCAAAACAAAAGTATATTCCGAAAAAGTAATTCTTGAAAATTTTTCTGCCAAAAATGCATTTTTTAACAATTCTGAAAAAGATATTAATTTCTCAGAAATGCTTTTTGAAGGCAAATTAATTGATTTTAATAACACTTATTTTATCAGTAATACATTAAATTTTTCATTCTCAGTATTTTTTACGGAAAAAACTGATTTCAGTAATTGTTTATTTAAATGTGAAATTGTAAATTTCTCAAAAACTTCCTTTTCCGAAGGGGATGTTATTTTTAAAAACAGCGTTTTTCATAAAGGCATAAAAGATTTTCAAAATATTGAATTTCAAGAAGGCAGAGTCAGTTTTATAAATGTTGAATTTAATGAAGGCGATGTCCTTTTTACCGATACAAAATTCAGTAACGGACTGATAACCTTTAAGGTAGCTGTTTTCGGTACAGGTAGAATTGATTTTTCAAGGGTTTTATTCGGAAAAGACGAAACAACTTTTGAAAAAGTCGATTTCGGCAACGGTGATATCTCTTTCAGATCTGCGGATTTTCAAAATGGTAAAGTAAACTTTACAAGCGCATCATTCGGTGCCGGAAAAAAATCGTTTATCAATACGAATTTCGGTAACGGAAATCTGTATTTTAAAAATGTTTATTTCGGTAACGGAGCTGTATCATTCAAATTATCAAATTTCGGTTCGGGAACCATCGATTTTCATTTTTGCGAATTCGGTACCGGAAATATCCAATTTGATCGTTCGGTTTTTTTGAGCGGAAGTGTGGATATGAAAGCGGTTAATTTCGGAGAAGGTAAAGTCAGTTTTAATAAAACATTTTTCGGTGATAATAACATCACACTTGAAGGATCTGTCCTGAAAGGTAATCTGCTTATTAAAGATTCCGTTTTCGGTAAAGGTGAATTCAATTTTAGTGAAGCCGATTTTAAAGATTGTGATGTTGAAATAAACAATGTTGATTTCGGAATCGGTAAAATAACCTTCAGACAATCAAGTTTTAAAACACTTTCTTTAAGCGGATCTCAATTAGACAATTATTTCAATCTTCAAATTACTTCCTGTAAAATGTTGGATTTGTCTAATACGGTCGTAAAAGATATTCTGGATATCAATCCGCCTGATTTTGACCCGAAAATCGAAGCCGTTGACTTCTCAGGAATGCGTTTATTAGGAAGAATCTATATTGATTGGAGACGTGCGAATTTGAAAGAGTTGATTTACAGACAAAATTCTACAATAAAAAGTAAAGAAGAACAGTTCAGAATCCTTAAAGAGAATTATAATGTAACCGGTCAATATTCCTATGAAGATGAAGCTTATGTTGAATTTAAAAGAACAGAAGCTTTTGCTCATTTGAAAGAAGATATTTCTAAACGACCCCGACTAAAAATAATAGCTTATATAAACTATGCATTTAAATGGTTGGTTTTTGATAAAATGGGAAAATTTGCAACCGATCCGCTTCGTGTTTTAATGACCATGCTCCTAACCTATTTATTTTTTACCTTTCTATACGTTTTTTTGGCTAAAATCGGTGAAGTTCATATAGTTTCTTCCCTTTTCGAACCGAATGATCCAAGAATTTTAGGTCCGGTAGGAAAAGCATTCTATCACAGTGCAATAACATTTCTCACAATCGGTTACGGCGATTATTATCCGGAAGGTATATCACGATGGATTTCTTCAATTGAAGGTTTTGTCGGCTTATTTTTAATGTCTTACTTTACCGTTGCTTTTGTTCGTAAAATACTAAGATAAAAGTTTATGGATACTGAAAACAGATATTTTGACAGAGAACTCAGTTGGTTGTCTTTTAATCGTTTAGTACTTGAACAAACCAAAGACAAATCTCTGCCCTTGTTTGAACGTATTAAATTTTGTGCCATCTATGATTCCAATCTGGATGAATTTTACCGTATCCGAGTCGCTTATTATCAGAGTTTGGCAGATATTCCTAAAAAAAGCAGAAAAGTATTGGATTATTCTCCGAAATTAGTTCTTTCAAATATTAAAGAAGAAGTAACGAAACAATTAAAAGATTTTGAAAATACTTTTTATAATGAAATTATTCCGGAATTGGAAGAATCCGGTATTATTTTATGGCAAAATCAAGAACTGTCGAAAGCACATAATGCCTATCTAAAAGATTATTTTTCAAAAGAAGTATTACCCGAAATACAACCGGTACTTCTTTCAAGTTCAGGTGCTGTTTTATCATTTTTAAAAGATAATCTGATTTATCTTGCGCTGAAGATTCACAAAAAAAGCCGTCCGCCCGAATATAAATCGAACTATGCAGTTATTCAAATACCCTCTGACACATTAGGTCGTTTTGTTTCCCTACCGCCTTTAAACGACAAATTCTTATACATTTTTTTGGAAGATGTTATCAAAAAACACCTCTATATGATTTTCCCCGGTTATAATATAGAAGCTACATACAGTATTAAACTCTCAAGAAATGCTGATTTAATGATAGAAGACGAATTTTCCGGAAACTTACTCAATAAACTTAAAAAAAGTTTAAAACAACGAAAAACAGGCTTACCGGCACGCTTTATTTATGACGGTAAAATGCCTGAAGATGTTAAAGAAGTGTTACAATTAGCTTTTAATTTATCTGAAAAAGATTTTTTCCCTGTAGGAAAATATTTGAATTTCAGCGACCTTAATCAATTAATCAACCCTTTTAGCCCGAAATTTGAGTTATCGCCTCTAAAGCAGTTAAATCACCCTGTAATCGATAAATATGATTCAATAATCGATGCTGTTGAAGAAAATGATTTGTTATTGCATTTTCCGTATCAAACTTATGATTATGTACTTCGATTCTTTCATGAAGCAGCAACAAATCCCGAAATTAACGAAATTAAAACAACTCAATATCGAGTAGCCACAAATTCGGCCATCGTTAATGCATTAATTGCTGCAGCCGGTAACGGAAAAGAAGTTACCGTTTTTGTGGAAGTTAAAGCACGTTTTGATGAAGAAAATAATATTGCCTTTGCCGATAAAATGAGAGAAGCCGGAATCAATGTTATTGCGAGTATTCCCGGGTTAAAAGTTCATGCAAAAGCAGCATTGGCTATTAAAAATTCATCTAAAAAAGGAAAAAGAAAATCATACGCTTTTCTCGGAACGGGAAATTTTAACGAAAAAACAGCAAGACAATATGCCGATGAAGGTTTTTTTACATCCGATAAAAATATAACGAAAGATTTGGAAAAACTATTTCTGTTTCTTGAAAATCCGATAGACACATTTAAGTTCAAACATATATTAGTTCCCGGATTTAATATGTTACCCGTTATTCGAGAAAAAGTAAACAGAGAAATTAACTATGCTCAAGAAGGAAAAAAAGCGCATTTAATATTTAAATTAAACGGCTTGGGAGACAAAGAAATAATTGATTTATTGTATGATGCCGGTTCAAAAGGGGTTAAAATTGATTTGATTGTCCGTGGTATTTGCAAGTTGAGACCGAATTTACCGTTCAGTAAAAACATTACGATAACGCGAATTGTTGATCGTTTTTTGGAACATTCAAGAATATATGCTTTTAATAATTCGGGTAATAAGGAAGTTTATTTGTCATCTGCTGATTTTTTAAGCAGAAACTTAAGACGACGTATTGAAGCAGCATTTCCTGTTTATAATCGGGAATTGGTTCAAGAAATTTTTGATATTCTGAAACTACAGTTAAGAGACAATGTAAAAGCAAAACTTTTAGATGAAAATATCAGGAATATGAATAAAGAGGTGACGGAAACAAATGAATATCGTTCTCAATCAGATATTTATAACTATTTAAAGAAAAAATAAAAATAAACTTCTTTAAGGTTTTAATTTCCTTATAAAACCTAAAATTCCGATTGCAGAAAGTTCTTGATTTAAAATTTTATCATTTTTAAAACGTATCGAAACTTTATAAACGGCTGATTTCTTGCAAATATAATCAGAATATGATTTTTTTGTATGTTGTTTAATTAAAATATAGGGATTATCTTCTTTAACCGTGTCATCATATAACTTCATTACCAAAGGTCCCCCTGAATAGCAACATAAAGCAAACCGATAAACCGTTCCTTTCATTAAATAGACTTCCCATTCTTTACCGTTAGGATCTTCCGGTGTTTTTCTTTTAGCAGCAGCAAGCGTAAAATCATTTAAAAAGGTAATACTGTCACCGAAAACTTTAGCACAACCGAATATTGAATTTCGGTCAATTGTTTGTGCTGTACTTTCAAATTGAAATAAAGCAAAAAATAAAAAAAATATAGTCAAAATTCGATTCACGTAAATTTCTTTATAAACAGTAAAATTATCAAAATTTTCAGAATAATTAATATTTATATTATTATTCTCAAAATATGCTTTAAATAGTACCGTTTACATCTGTAACCTTATAAAAATATACTTTATTTTAATAATATTTTTTATATAGTATCAATCTGTTTACCAGTAATATATAGCATTTATATAAAGTATAACTATGTAAAATAGTGCCAAAATTAAGGAAAACATTAAATATTAACTAAACTTAATATATTAGTTTATTCTATACCAGTATATTAGCATAGTTATCTAATGTAAAACTAAAATATAGGATTGATTCATAAGAGATAATTGCAGTAATAATAAATACCGCCGAAAGTGACTTATTAACGGGAATTCCCGGTGTATTAAACATAAGATTAATAAGTAAATTCAGATAATTTTATGTTATATAATGGGTTTGCAAAATCATAACATTACAAATGTAACACCCTATTCTTTTTTTGGTATTTACTTTTGTAATATGCTTTAAATTATTATCTTTACATCTGTAATATAGCTTTAATCATTGATTATAAGGTGTTTATGTATCTGTCTGCCTTATTAATCAAGTTTAAAGCATGAGCTATAATTAGATTAAATAAATAAGTTACATTTGTAATCCGGTATAATGAAAGATCGAATTAAAAAAATTATCGAACACGAAAATATTTCTTACAGTAAATTTGCAGATCTCGTCGGAATTCAACGTTCCGGAGTTTCACATTTAATCAACGGAAGAAATAATCCGAGTTTGGAAGTCATTCAAAAAATATTGGAAGCTTTTGATTATATTAATACAGATTGGCTCCTACTTGGCAAAGGAAAGATAATTAATGATGATAAAATTGAGACTCAAGGTAATTTATTTTCAGATACTCCTAATAATGAAGATGTTAAACTATCTGATAAAATACTTGATGATAATAACTCAAATTCTGAAAAGAATTTGACAAATGATACAGTAAAAAATATTTTAATCGATTCTCAAGAAGATAAAATTTCAACAAAACAGATCGTAAAAATCGTTATCTTCTATTCAGACAAAACTTTTTCCGATTTTTATCCGGAAACATAATATCCCTTTTAAATATTTGAAAAAGAAAGCTCTTTATTTTAAGACAAGTTTTTTTAACTTTGTATTTATGCTCCCGGAAAAATTTGAAAATTATATCAAACAAAATAAACTTTTTCACAAAGAAGATAAGATTTTACTTGCTTTAAGCGGCGGCTGTGATTCTGTTGCTTTATTTTGGCTTTTAAAAAAACTCAATTATAAATTTTCAGCTGCCCATTGTAATTTTAATTTACGAAATAAAGATTCCGAAAATGATGAAATTTTTACGGAAAATTTATGTAATAAGTCAGATATTCAGTTATTTAAAACTTCGTTTAAGACAAAAGAATTTGCCGAAAACAATAAATTATCAATTGAAGATGCCGCCAGAAAATTAAGATATGCTTGGTTTGAAAAAATAAGAATTGAAAATAACTTTTCATACATTTTAACAGCTCATCATCTGGATGATAAAATTGAAACACTCTTTATTAATATTACTAAGGGTACGGGAATAAAGGGTTTAAGAAGTATCTCAGCAAAAAAGAATAACATTATCAGACCGCTTTTATTCGCTAAAAAAGAAGAAATTGAGAATTATTGCTCTGAAAATAATATTCGTTACAGAACCGATCAATCTAATTTTGATACCGATTTTCTGCGAAATAAATTCAGACACGAAATATTGCCCGCCTTCAAAAAGATAAATCCTAAATTTCAGAATCGTATGCTGAAGAATTTTGAAATTTTTAATGATCTTGAAAAAATTTATAATGATTATATTGAAAGTAATAAACAAATTGTTATAGAAAATCGTAAAAACCTTATTTATATCGATTTAGAGAAACTTTTAAATACTCCTGCACCATTATCCCTGTTATATGAAATAATTCGTCCTTACGGCTTTAAATCAAGCCAAAATGAACATATTTTAACTAATATCAACAACTTACAAACAGGGAAATTGTTTTTCTCGAAAACGCACAGAATTTTGAAAGACACAAAATATCTGATTATTGATACCGTTTCCGAAACTAAAAAAAACGAATTATTTTATATTGAGAATGAAACTGAACTTAACGAATTTCCCGTAAAATTATCTTTTGAGCGGACACAAACAATTCCTTCCGAACTCAAAACAGAAAATGATACAGCTCTCATAAACGAAGACAAACTTTCTTATCCTTTACTGTTAAGAAAATTCAAAGAAGCTGATTATTTCTACCCTTTCGGAATGAAAGGAAAAAAATTATTGAGTGATTTTTTTACAGATAAAAGAATTAACCGTTTTGAAAGAGAAAATTGTTGGATTTTGACTACTAATAAAAATGAAATCATTTGGTTGATTGGGTACAGAACAGATGATCGGTTTAAGATTACCGAAAAGACTCAAAAAATTCTACAAATTAAACGGCTCTGATTTTATGATTTCATTCAAGGTTTTATCTGCATCAATGATATAATTTGCCTGAGAATAATACGGCTCTCGAGAGTTTATCGTTTTTTGTAAATAATCAAAAAGTTCCGAATCACTTTTCCCTTGTAACAAAGGTCTGTTAATAGACTTTCGAAGTCTTTGAAATAAAATCTCAATACTTGTTTTCAAATAAATCGTGATTCCCGTATCATTCATTTTATTCATATTATCGTTGAAACACGGTAAGCCGCCGCCGGTTGCAGCAATAAAACTATCTTTAATAATTAGTTCATTCAATACCGTTTCTTCATATTTCCTGAATTCTTTTTCTCCGAATTCTTTAAAAATACCGGGAATGCTCATTTTATATTTTTTTTGAATCAGTTCATCCGTATCATATAAAGAAATATTCATTAATCTTGCAATTTCTTTTGCTGCAGTTGATTTTCCGCTACCGGGCATACCAATTAAAAATAGTTCCATAATTTAACAAAAAGAAACCCGTAAGAATTCTCACGGGTTAATTTCATATTTAATAAGATTTTACTTTTTAATAAAAACCTTTTCAGTTTTTGAAATTCCGTTTGCTCCGGTTAATTTCACGAAATACGTACCGCTTGCTCCGGGAATATTAATAATATTATAGCTTCCGTTAACATTTTGATCAATTACCGTTCTTCCGAGAACATCGTACACTTTCACATTGGCATCAATCAATTTATTTGATTTAATAGCTATATACAGTTTATTTTCATTAGACCATACATCAGAAGAAAACAGCATATCTTCGCCTTCATCCGGATTATCAACACCGCTTGTTGCAGAGAATAAATAAAACCGATCTCTTACTTCACCGCCGTCGAAACTGAAAGTATATTCCGATCCTTCATATAAATCTGTTTCTGTATTTTCGTATGTATCAATAAGTTTCACATCCGTTCCGGCATCAAAATTAAATTCAGTGACTTTAATGTTGTAAGTGCCCGAATTTGTAGTTTTAAAACCTAATGGTATTGATGTTCCTATATCTTCTATCGGTAATGAATTAATTGCCAATGGATATTCATTCGAATTAATCGTTAAAGAATATAACATCGGAACATCAGGAACATTAGAAAACATTTTGAATGCATCCTCTTTTCCGTTAAACTCATCCTGAGTACCGTCAATAAATCGCAC
>JAOZQB010000009.1:12487-19565 GCA_029932445.1 Bacteroidales bacterium
TAATAAATATAATTTCCGGCATCACCGTCAAAATAATAAGCAACATTATCCATTGAAGCCGTTTTTGATAATTGATTCCAATCAATCGCACTCGGAAAAATATTACCGACCAAATTCCAACCGTCATAATACTCTCCGTATCCTCCGCCGTCATCATTATCCGTATATGTCACCGTAACATTATCACTTCCGGTATAAATATCAGAGGGCGTTGAAGAAGAGAACGTAACATTAACATCGGAAGCATTATAAGCATTCCATATATATCCTACTCCTTTGTTCAAAGAAGCACCGGTACCAATATTAACCCATATACCCGTAAAATCATCCCAATTTGAATAATTAGTGTTATCCGGATCATCACCGTCAAATGTTTCATTATAAGTATAGAAATTAGGATTTACATAACCCGGGTAAGGTGTGTCAATTAATGGTGTACTTGTTTGATTTGCAATCGGAACTGCAATATACATCCATCTGTCTCCTACTTTAAAATAACGTTCAAGATTTACATCTCCCGTTCCGCCTATTGTTGAATTTGTAATAATTGAACCGGAGGGTCCGTCATTTAAAGGTGTTTTAGAAGTAAATGTTCCGTTTATCGTTAAAGCACCGTTCATCGTTGCAGCACTTCCTGCATCAAGCAAAGTGGTTGAGCCGCTGTTTACGGTAACTTTTTCAAAATCGATATATGCATTATCAGTTGCATTTAAAATATGCTGCGTTCCGCTGCCGGCAAAAATAACTTCTCCGTCGGTGCCTACATTAGTAAATACATGTTGCGATGCATCGGTTACATTATTTTGAAAATCTCCTTCTATTTGGAAGATACCGTCCAAATCAATTTGACCGTGATTTGATCCGTCAGATTCGTTAAAGTATCCGCCGTTATTATCAACAACAAGATAAGTTCCCGAACTGACAGTAATTACAGCGCCTTTATTTGTTATTCCTTGTGCAAAAACAGATGTACCGAAGAATACAAAACTAAATAAAATTAATAGTTGTTTTTTCATAATAGTAAAATTTTACTAAAGATAAGCAAATAAAAAATAAATATCAAGTCTTTTTTGATAAAACACTTGTTTTTTTCTTTAAAGCTACCTTTTTTTTATTTAACTATAAATCAAAAAGGGTTCGATTACCGTCTTTATCAGTTTTTATCACTTCAAATTCAGGTTCGGATTTCGGTTCCTCTTTATCAGATTTTGCTTCGGTTAAATCAGTTGAATTTTCAGGATTATTTATTTCTGTTTCCGGAATTTCCGGTTCAATTTCAATAATTTTTTTTACGGTATAGGTTGTCAGTCTTTTTCCTCTGGCTTTAATGCTTTTTTCCGATATAAATTCCTCTGCATCAATCAATTCCTTATTTCTGTCTTTTTGTTTTCCGCCGAATTCAATTTCAAATTTTGCTTGTATAAAATCGGATAAAGCGATTAACTCAGAATCGGAGTTTTCACCGATAAATGATGTTAATCCGTTACTGCTTACAAACTTAAACCGTTTCAAATAATAATATTTTTTATCGGCATCGTAAAAAACAGCCGACCAAATTTTCTCAATATTATATTTTTCAATACGCAATACGTCTGATTCAAAATGGGTTGATAAATCAAAAGAGCTTATTTGAAAAGTACCGTTTTTATAAATTATCAGTATTTTATCATCACCGGAAAATTCCCCGAGCAGATCTCCTCGTTTGTCTGCATTCAGGCGTAATACTTCACTGTCAAACCATATTTCTCGTCCTCCCAATGTTGAAATTCCTTCTTCTTTTAAAGAAATTTTTTGAATCCCGTATTTGGTAGCAATATTTCCCATTGAATTACGTCCCTTAACGGCGAGTTCAGAGAAATCAATTTCTATTGTTTTATTTTTCAGCCGTTTACGCGGTCGGTGAGTAATCTTAATTGTTTCGGCTTCACCATTTGAATTAGCCGTAAACCACAGTACTTTTGAACCCTTTTCGCCTTTGGTCACATAATATTCTTTATCTCTTATAATGCTTGTAACATGGAACCGTTTCATATAGTAATTACCGGATTTCCCGTCATAATAAACCGCATTATAAACGGTTCTATCATCATCTTTTTTCCAAACGTCAATGTGAATAACATCTTCACCGATATAGAATTTATCTTCCACTTGTTTTACAAAATAAGTTCCGTCTTTTCTGAATACGATAACTAAATCAATATCAGAGCATTCAGCAATATATTTATCTTGTTTTAAAGATGTTCCGGCAAAACCGTCGTTAAAATTAACAAACAGTTTTTTATTTCTTACCACAACTTTTCTGGCTTTTATTTCTTCAAAACCTCTTATCTCTGTCTTACGTTCTCGTCCTTTACCGTATTTTTTCTTAATATTTTTAAAGTAATCAACGGTATAATCAACAATGTGTTCCAGTTTGTATTTTATGTCTTTAGTTTCTTCAACTATTGATTTTAAATAATTATCAGCTTTAAAAGCATCATATTTTGATATCCGTTTAATTTTAATTTCCGTTAAACGTGTTATATCATCCTCAGTTACAGGTCTTTTAAGTTTTTTTACAAAAGGTTTTAAACCTTTATCAATATTTTGGATAACACATTCCCAAGTTTCACAATTTTCAATGGTCAAGTAAATTCTGTTTTCAATAAAAATTTTCTCCAAAGATGCCGAATGCCATGCATCATCAAGTTCAGACAATCTGATTTGAAGTTCTCCTTTCAATAAATTCAAAGTATTATCCGTTGAATAACGAAGAATTTCTTTCACATCGGTAAATTTCGGTTTATCTCCCAGAATTACCGTTGTATTCGGTGAAATCGAGACTTCACAATCCGTGACGGCATACAATGCATCAATCGTTTTATCGGAAGAAACATCCGAAGGTAAATGGATTAAAATTTCAACTTTATCGGATGTGTTATCTTCAATTTTCTTAATTTTTATTTTGCCTTTATCATTAGCATAAACGATTGATTCAATTAGAGATACAGTTGTTTTTCCGAAAGGAAGTTCCGAAATAACAAGCGTTTTGGAATCACGTTTACTGATTTTTGCTCGTACTTTTACTTTTCCGCCTCTCCGACCGTCGTTATAGTCTGAAAAATCAGCTAATCCGCCGGTTAAGAAATCCGGTAAAATCGTAAAATCTTTACCTTTCAGAATATTTATTGAAGCATCAATTAATTCAATAAAATTATGCGGCATTATTTTAGATGCTAATCCTACTGCAATACCTTCAACACCTTGTGCTAAAAGTAAAGGAAACTTTACGGGTAAGTGAAGCGGTTCTTTATTTCTTCCGTCATAAGAAGGTCTCCATTTAGTCGTTTTATTATTAAAAACAACTTCCAAAGCAAATTTTGACAAACGTGCTTCAATGTAACGCGGTGCAGCAGCTCGGTCTCCGGTTAAAACATTTCCCCAGTTTCCTTGCATATCAATCAATAAATCTTTTTGCCCCAATTGCACCAATGCATCACCGATTGAAGCATCTCCGTGCGGATGAAATTGCATGGTATGACCGATAATATTTGCGACTTTATTATACCTGCCGTCATCCATTCGTTTCATTGAATGTAAAATTCTGCGTTGGACCGGTTTTAAACCGTCTGAAGTATGCGGAACCGCACGTTCAAGAATAACATACGAAGCATAATCCAGAAACCAATTTTTATACATCCCGGAAATATATTTTACTTTATATTCCTGTCCTTCAATACTTTTCGTATTTTCTAATGCGTCTTTATTTTTATCTTTTTCTGACATTTATAAATTAAATAATAAATTATATATAAAATTAGTATAAAAAGCAAAAAGGTGAAAGTTTATAAAGTTAAAATGTTGTTAATTACGGTTTTATAAAACTTTAAGTTTTACGCAAATACCTTATTATCTCTATTACTTAACTTTTTTTGGATTAATTTTTTACTCCTTAATTTATACCGGACATAATTAAGTAATGAAAACAATCTTTTCACTTTCTACTTTTAACTTTAAACTTTTAACTTTAAACTTTTAACTTTAAACTTTATACTTTTAACTTTGATTTACAAAACTTCATCTTCATCTCTTAAATTATCGATAATAAAATCTTGTCTTTCAGGCGTATTTTTTCCCATATAGAAATCCAACATTTCACTGATTGATTCTTCTTTATTAATAATAACGGGATCTAATCGAATATTTTTTCCGATAAAATGTTTAAATTCATCGGGAGATATTTCGCCAAGTCCTTTAAATCTGGTAATTTCCGGATTTGCACCCAATTCTTTCATTGCCGTTTCACGTTCTTCTTCAGAATAACAATAAAACGTTTTTTTCTTGTTTCTGACACGAAAAAGCGGTGTTTGCAGAATGTATAAATGTCCGTTTTTTATCACATCCGGAAAAAATTTCAAGAAGAAGGTAATTAAAAGTAAACGAATATGCATTCCGTCAACATCGGCATCCGTCGCAATTACTATTTTATTATAACGTAATCCTTCCATACCGTCTTCAATATTCAAAGCCGCTTGGATCAAGTTAAATTCTTCATTTTCATATACAATTTTCTTTGATTTACCGTATGTATTCAAGGGTTTTCCTTTTAAACTGAAAACGGCTTGTGTATTGACATCACGAGATTTTGTTATGGAACCGCTTGCCGAATCGCCTTCCGTAATAAATAAAGTTGATGCATCAGCATTTTCTTTATTTTTATTGAAGTGAACCCTACAATCTCGTAATTTTTTGTTATGAACTTTAACACTTTTTGCTCGCTTACGAGCTAATTGCTTAATCCCTGAAATTTCTTTACGTTCTTTTTCCGATTCTTGAATTTTTCGCCACAGTTCATCAGCAATTTCTGAGTGTTGGTGTAAATAAAGTTCTAATTCTTTGGTTACAAAATCCATTATGAACGAACGAATTGAAGGACCGTCGGGAGCAATATTTTTAGAACCGAGTTTTGTTTTGGTTTGCGATTCAAAAACCGGTTCTTCAACTTTAATACTTACTGCAGCAACAATTCCTGTTCTGATATCGGAAAAATCAATATTTTTTTTATAAAAATCACGAATCGTTTTTACAACGGCTTCCCTGAACGCCAATAAATGTGTTCCGCCTTGGGACGTATGTTGTCCGTTAACAAACGTGTAATATTCTTCACCGTATTGATTGGCATGCGTTAAAGCAATTTCAATATCATCGCCTTTAAGATGAATAATCGGATAACGTCTTTGTTCCTCTTTAATGGTTTCATCCAATAAATCAAGTAATCCGTTTTTGGAATAATAGCTTTTTTCATTATATTTTATCGTTAATCCGGAATTTAAATACACATAATTTTTCAACATGGATTCAATAAAATCGTCCAAATAATAATACGACTTAAACATTTGAGTATCAGGCTTAAAAACTATTTCAGTGCCATTTTTTTCCTTAGATTTATCTACTTTCTCGTCTCGAATAAGGTTTCCTTCCGAATATTCAATTTCTTTAACTTCTCCTTCCCGAAATGAACGAATTATGAAGGTTTCTGATAAAGCATTTACGGCTTTTATCCCAACTCCGTTTAAACCAACCGTTTTTTTAAATACTTTAGAATCGTATTTTGCTCCTGTATTCATTTTTGAAGAAACATCCAGCACTTTTGATAACGGAATACCTCTGCCGTAATCTCTGACTTTGATAATCCCGTATTCATTGGAAATTTCAATTTTTTTCCCGAAACCCATCATGTATTCATCAACGGAATTATCCAAAACTTCCTTCATCAACACATAAATTCCGTCATCGGGAGAAGTACCGTCACCTAACTTTCCGATATACATCCCGGGACGTTTCCTGATGTGCTCTTTCCATTCAAGTGTTTTAATGGTATCTTCCGAATATTCCGCAGTCTTATTATTATCCGCCATCTTTATAATTTAATCTTATTTAGTAAGACATATTAATTCAACTCGCGAAATACATAATAAATGTCAATATTTCCAAATGAAAATTTTAACATTTATACGAAAATCACAAGTTTTTGAAATTTTTAAAGATTCGCTTAAATTCTCAATTTCTTGCAACAGATTAATATTCAATAAAATTAAAATAAAAAATCCGGTTATTTTCTGAGAATAAAAAATAACCGGAAATGTTAATAATTATTATTTTAGAAGAGAATTTACATTAAAAAACTGAGTAAAATACCTGCTGCAATTGCCGAACCGATAACTCCTGCAACATTAGGTGCCATTGCATGCATTAATAAATGATTATTCGGATCGGCTTTTAAACCTTCGGTTTGTACAACTCTTGCACTGTCGGGAACAGCAGAAACACCGGCGGCACCAATCATGGGATTTATCGGATTATCTTTCGGTGAAAGCCAATTCATAATTTTAGCAAAAATTACGCCGCCTGCCGTTGCAACAACAAATGATGCGGCACCCAAAACAAAAATTAACATGGAACTTTTGGTTAAGAAAATATCCGCTTGAGTAGATGCACCTACCGTAATACCGAGTAAAATTGTAATCACATCAACTAAAGACGTTCTTGCCGTTTCCGCTAATCGGTTTGTTACACCGCTTTCTTTCAGTAAATTACCGAAGAAGAGCATCCCTAACAACGGTAAAGATGTCGGTGATAAAAATGCTGTCAGCAATAATGCTGCTATCGGAAATATTATTTTTTCGGTTTTTGTTACGGCACGCGGGGGTTTCATTTTAATAAGTCGTTCTTTTTTTGTTGTAAGAAGCCTAATTACAGGTGGTTGAATTACAGGAACTAAAGCCATATATGAATAAGCTGCAATGGCTATGGGGCCGATTAAATTCTTCACGGTTGTTCCGTCTGCAAGCAAATTCATACCGTTTGCTAATTTAGAAGAAATAAAAATTGCCGTCGGTCCGTCAGCACCGCCGATAATACCGATTGCCCCGGCTTCTTGCGGTGCAAAACCCAAATACATTGCACCAAGAAATGTAATAAAAATACCTACCTGAGCTGCAGCACCCAATAACATTAATCGCGGACTTGAAATCAAAGAAGAAAAATCAGTCATAGCACCGATACCCAAAAATATCAAAGGCGGATACCAACCTTGAGT
>JAOZQB010000009.1:19575-27305 GCA_029932445.1 Bacteroidales bacterium
ACTCCCTGATAAAGGGTATTCATCACACTTCCGGGTTCATAAACACTAAGTTTTAAATTAAAATCGGCAACTTGAAACATCGGAATATTACCGATTAATACGCCCACACCAATCGGTATCAAAAGTAAAGGTTCATAATCAAATTTAATTGCCAGAAAGATAAAAAACAATCCGGCAATAATCATAAAAATATGTCCCCATTGTACATTTGCAAATCCTGAAAATTCAAAAAAATTATAAAGTCCGTTTACAGCCTCGGGATGTTGTATGTATTCAGAACCGTCAGATAGAATTAATATATCCTTTAAAATCGTTCCTTCTCTGTCTTTTAATAATAAGTCTTCATTAACGGTTTTGTAATTATTTGAACTTTTATTCGGGTCATTATTTCGGTATAAATGAGTTACTTTTTTCGAAAGAAATGATAAATGAATATTGTTACCGTTTAAAGTCCATTTTCCGTTATATTTTTGTTTAGCAGAATCTAATTCAAATGTTCCGTCCGGATTGAATTTAAATGATTTATAGCGTTCAACGGTTAAATCCGATTCATTGGAAATTTTGTATCCGTCGGATTTATTCATCCATTTTCCTTTAATTAATAAGGAACTATAATCAATTTTTTCAGAATTTTTTAAATCAGATTGTTTCGGGCTTTTACCTTGTAAAAACAAAGAAGAAATTCCGAATAGTATAATAAATACGGCTAATAATGTTAAAACACGCTTCATTTTTTTAATTTTTTACGTATATTGATAATCTGTATTTAATGTTATTTTACTTACTAATCACGAGCTTTTCTTTTTGTCATTCTTAACTTGTTTCAGAATCTTAATTTTTTAATATTAAGAGATTTAAGATGCTGAACCGGAAGGCTCAACAAAGTTAAACAAGTTCAGCATGATCATAGACAACTTTTTTAAAAATAAACGTAAGTTCGATTTTTATCTTTTTGCTCTCTTACTCCAATTCTAATAAAATATCTCCTTGTAAAACGGTATCACCTTCTGCAATCATGACTGATTTAACTTTCCCGCTAATTTCTGATTGTATGTTGTTTTCCATTTTCATCGCTTCCATTATCAACAAAGTATCCCCTGCAGCAACTTCATCCCCCGTTTTACATTTTAATTTAAAAATGGTTCCCGGTAAAGGCGCTTTTACCAGTTTACCGATTTTACTTTTAATCGTTGCATCTTCTGTCGGTGTATGAACTCTTGCGCGTACTAATTTAGGGGTTTTAGGTTTAACAAGATCTTGCTCAAGTTCAACTTTATAATTTGTACCGTTTATGTCAATATCGACAATATTTTTTTCAAAACTTTTAATATTAGCTTCATATTTATTTCCGCGTATCTTAAATTTAAATTTTTTCATTATTTAAGTTCTTAATTTAAAATTTGTTTTTTTGAAAAGTATTAATTGAATATACCCTTGAGCTCCAAGGCGAATAATCTTTCTTAACCTTTTTAATCGTCAAAAGAGTACTTTCCTCATCATGTAATTGACTGAAATACAGATGAATTGCAACAGCAATAGCTGCATTTTCCTGTCCTGTAATAAATTCACCGCATTTATCACAGACTTCATTATCTTTTCGTTTTTTGAATTTTAATTTAAGGTGTACGGTTAATAACTTGGGTAAATTTGCAAAAACCAACCAAAGCACGACCAAAGCTGCAAAAACTATAGTATAACCGACAATTGCAATTGTATAAGCTGATGAATCCATAGTATTTTTATAAAGGAATGTTAGAATGTTTTTTAGGCGGATTTATGAGTTTTTTATTTTCCAAGGTTTTGAAAGCTCTGATAATTCTGAAACGTGAATTTCGAGGTTCAATCACATCATCAATAAAACCATGCTGTGCCGCTACATAAGGATTGGCAAATTTATTTTTATATTCAGCTTCTTTTTCCGTAATATATTTCAATTGCTCATCTTCATTTTCAATTTTCCGAATATTTTTGCCTTCCAAAATTTCAACGGCTCCGCTTGCACCCATTACGGCAATTTCTGCTGACGGCCAAGCGTAATTAATATCTCCTCGAAGTTGTTTGCTGCTCATGACATCGTGAGCACCGCCGTATGATTTTCTTAATGTAATCGTCACTTTCGGAACTGTAGCTTCACCGTAAGCAAACAACAATTTTGCACCGTGAGCAATAATACCGCCGTATTCTTGTGCGCTGCCCGGTAAAAATCCGGGAACATCAACCAATGTTAAAATCGGAACATTAAAACTGTCACAAAGTCTAACAAATCTGGCAGCTTTTCGTGATGATTCAATATCGAGAACACCGGCAAGAAAATTGGGTTGGTTTGCAACAACACCCACCGGTCTTCCGTCAAATTTCACAAATCCGACTACAATATTTTTTGCATAATGTCTGTGAAATTCTAAAAATTCACCGTCATCAACAATCGTGTATATAATATCTTTCACATCATAAGGTTGATTCGGATTTTCAGGAATAATATCATTTAATACATCATCCAATCTGTCAATCGGATCTTTACATTCTGTTTGAACCGGATCTTCCAAATTATTTTGAGGCAAATATTCCAAAGTTTTACGAATTAACATTATCCCTTCATCTTCATCATCGGCTCTGAAATGTGCAATTCCTGATTTCGTAGCATGAACGGTTGCTCCGCCCAAATCTTCAGTTGTAATATTTTCTCCTGTTACTGTTTTAGTAACTTTAGGACCTGTCACAAACATATAACTGGTTTTATCACTCATTATTACGACATCCGTTAAAGCGGGAGAATATACCGCTCCTCCGGCACACGGTCCGAATATTGCCGAAATTTGCGGAATTACACCTGATGCCAATATATTTCTTTGAAAAATTTCGGCATAACCGGCCAAACTCATAACACCTTCTTGAATACGTGCTCCGCCGCTGTCATTCACACCGATTACAGGTGCGCCTACCAACATTGCCTGATCCATTAACTTACAAATCTTTTTTGCATAAGTTTCGGATAACGAACCGCCGAAAACCGTAAAATCTTGTGCAAAAATATACACAATTCGGCCGTCAACTGTTCCGTGACCGGTAACCACACCGTCACCGAGATATTGTTGCTTTTCGAGTCCGAAATCATGAGAACGATGCTTTACAAACATATCGAATTCCTCGAAACTTCCTTCATCAAGAATCATTTCTATACGTTCACGAGCTGTATATTTCCCTTGTGCATGTTGTTTTTCAATACGTTTTTCACCGCCTCCGAGACGAGCTTCTTCACGCATATCAATTAATTTTTTAATTTCTTCTTGACGAGACATCTTATCTATTTAGTTTTATAATTATTGTTTAATTTTAAAAAAAGAATGATGAATACTGAATATTGAATAATGAATTAATGTTTTCATTTCTTCTTTTTTATATTTTTTGATGCTGTTTCTACGCTTTTTATAAATATTGCAATTAGTTCATTGTTTTCTTTGATAATCGGGCTTAATTTACTTTCAGGTGTAAATTAACGGTTTTCTGATAATTATTTTTAAAGATACCGGAGTTTCCCTTAATTCTTTGAGTACAATCTTTATTTTATGAATAAAGTCTTTTGTCGATTCAGAACTTTGTGCTTCACCGTAATTAAGAGCAGGAGATGTTCCGCTTCTTACCATTTGACCGTTTATTTGTTTTCCTAAAGGAGTGTTTGGTAATGATTTCGCAACTTCACTAATTCTTATAGCAAAATCAATTAATCTGTCTTCTAAATCAAACTTTCTCTTTTCCATAAGTTAATTCGATATTCTTCATTCAATATTCATTATTCGATATTCTTTTATTTTCCTTTTTCACAAAATTCAGTCAAAACTCCCAAAGTAAATTTAGGATGTAAGAAACCGATATTAAGTCCTTCTGCTCCTTTTCGTTTTTCTTTATCGATTAATCTAACACCTTTATTTTCAGCTTCTTTTAAAGATTTATCAACGTCATCGGTTGCAAATGCAATATGGTGTATCCCCTGCCCTTTTTTAGCAATGAATTTGGCTACGGGACTTTCTTCAGAAGTAGCTTCCAGCAATTCAATTTTTGTTTCACCGATTTTAAAAAATGCCGTTTTAACCTTTTGATCGGCAACTTCTTCTACTGCATAGCATTTTAAACCCAAAACATCTTCAAAATAAGTTTTGGCTTCTTCAATGCTGTTTACGGCAATTCCGATGTGTTCAATGTGTGATAAATTCATAATGTATTTTTTACGCTGCAAAAGTTTAAATTATCTAAATGTTTATATATGATAAATGTCAGGAAAAAATATTTTTAAAAGCATAAAGTGTAAAAAGTTGAAAGTTGAAAGTTGAAAGTAAATATAATATTCTACTTTTGCAAGAATTTTAATTAATACATATTAAATATCTGAAAAATGGCATACAATTTAAGAAACAGAAACTTTTTAAAGTTATTGGATTTCAGTCCGAAAGAGATTGATTTTTTATTAAACCTGTCTTTAGATTTAAAAACAGCAAAATATGCCGGTACCGAACAACCGACATTAAAAGGCAAAAACATTGCTTTAATTTTTGAAAAAGCATCAACACGAACACGCTGTGCCTTTGAAACTGCAGCATACGACCAAGGAGCAAATATAACTTATCTCGGTCCTTCAGGTTCACAAATCGGCAAAAAAGAAAGTATGAAAGATACGGCACGCGTTCTGGGAAGAATGTATGACGGAATTGAATACAGAGGCTTTGCTCAGGAAAAAGTTGAAGATTTAGGAACCTTTTCAGGAGTTCCGGTTTGGAACGGTTTAACAACGGAATTTCATCCCACACAAGTTCTTGCCGATTTTATGACTATGATTGAACACAGCAATAAACCGCTAAATAAAGTGAAATTTGCTTATTTGGGTGATGCTCGTAACAATATGGGAAATTCTTTAATGGCAGGTGCTGCTAAAATGGGAATGGACGTCCGCTTGGTTGCTCCGAAATCGGTTCAACCGGAAGAAGAATTGGTTGCTCAATGTAATGCAATTGCAAAAGAAACCGGTGCTAAAATAACTGTTACTGATAATGTTGCAGAAGGTGTAAAAGATGTTGATTTTCTTTATACCGATGTTTGGGTATCCATGGGAGAACCTGAAGCGGTTTGGGAAGAACGCATTAAATTATTAAAGCCGTATCAAATTAATTCGGAAGTTATAAAATTGACCGGAAACCCGAAAGTGAAATTTATGCACTGTTTACCGGCTTTTCATAACCGAGAAACCATAATCGGAGAAGAAATTTATCAAAAATACGGTCTTAACGGAATGGAAGTTACCGAAGATGTTTTTGAATCCGAAGCATCAATTGTTTTTGACGAAGCAGAAAATCGATTACATACTATTAAAGCAATAATGGTTGCCACATTGGGCTCATAAGAAATTTAATTCGATAAATATTTTCAGAGACAGCTTGCAGTTGTCTCTTTTTTTATATTAATTTTATTGTATCTTTATCTCAAAAATAAATTCATGAAACACCCATTCTAAACTATTAACACCCAAGTGAATGACTAATGCAGTTTCATAAATAAATATATTAAATAAAGTTCACATGCGGGTGTTCCCTGCCTACCGGCAGGCAGGCCATGTGACCTTTGAAAATTATAAAAATAGACACATGAAAAAACCATATTTATTCATTTTAATTACCGGATTATTATCTTTTATATTCATTTTAAATAATTGTAATACAGATAATTACAAAAATGCAAAAAAAGATAATGTTTCCTTAATTTCACATGTCCCGAAATGGGCACAAGAAGCTGTTTGGTATCAAATTTTTCCCGAACGTTTCAGAAACGGTGATTTAAATAACGACCCTACAAAAAAGGATATTTTCGGAACCTATCCTGATGAAATTCCGGAACATTGGACAATTACTCCTTGGGGGAATGATTGGTATAAAAAAGATGATTGGTTTAAAGAATCGCAGCTTAATAATACATGGGACAAATTACAACTTCGCAGATATGGCGGTGATTTACAAGGAGTTATTAATAAACTGGATTATATCAGTAATTTAGGAATTACGGCAATTTATTTTAATCCTTTGAATGATTCACCTTCTCTGCACAAATATGATCCGCGCACATGGCGACATATTGACGTTAATTTCGGACCGCATCCCGAAAGTGATAAACAGATCATTGCTTCTGAAAATCCGGTAAAACCGGAAACATGGAAGTTTACAAGTGCAGATTCTCTTTTTCTGAAATTAATTAAAGAATGCCGGAACAGAAACATCAAACTTGTGATGGATTATTCTTGGAATCATACCGGAAGTGAATTTTGGGCTTTCAAAGACCTGAAAAAGAACGGTAAAAAGTCAGATTATGCCGATTGGTACGAAATAAAATCGTGGGATAATCCGGAAACACCCGAAAATGAATTTGCTTATGACGGATGGGCCGGCGTAAAATATCTTCCTGAAATTAAAAAAGATTTAACGAGTGCTCCCGAAGAACTTCCTCGACAAGGGAATTTACACAGCCCGGCAGCGAAGCAACACATTTTTAATGTGGCAAAACGTTGGTTAGATCCGAATAACGACGGTAAAACCGAAGACGGCATTGACGGTTATCGTCTGGATGTTGCAGAAAAATTACCTTTGGGTTTTCTTCGCGAATTTCGGAAAGAAGTAAGAGCTGTTAATCCTGAAGCTTTAATAATTGGTGAAATATGGTGGAAAAAATGGCCCGAAGAATTGTTGGCACCAAATGCTTATTTACAAGGTGATGTTTTTGATTGTATTATGAATTACCGTTGGTATCGTCCTGCACGACATTTCTTTGCAGATGCACCTGATACCATGAAACCAAGCGAATTTGTTCGTATATTGAAAGAAAAAATGCAAGGTATTGACACATCACGACTGCAAGCTATGATGAATTTAATCGACAGCCATGATGCCCCGCGCGTGTCAACTTCACTTTACAATAACGGCAAATACAAGTATCAGGCAAAACCTACAGAAAACCCTGATTATAAAATTGATAAACCGGACGATCACACGCGTAAAATTCAAAAAATGTTATTAATTCATCAATATACCTACATCGGTTCGCCGCATATTTTTTACGGTGACGAAATCGGGATGTGGGGTGCCGATGACCCGGATTGCCGCAAACCGATGATATGGAAGGATTTGAAATACGAAGACGAAACGCATCATCCTTTGTCTGACAAGAAACGTAAACGTGATAAAGTAGAACAAGATACCATTTTGTTAAATCTTTATAAGTCATTAATTACGATGCGAAAAGAAAATCCTGTATTGATTTACGGAAAGATTAATTTTATTTTAGCCGATGATGAAAATAACATAATTGCTTACAGCAGAACCAAAGGAAATAAAGAGATTATCGTTATCTTCAATAAATCGAAAGAACAAAAAGACATTTCTTTGCCCGCAACTTTCAACGGATCCTATAGAAATTTATTGAATAAAAAAGTCGGTTTTACGGCAAAAGATAAAACATTGAATCTATCTTTGCCGGGTGAAACGGCTTTAGTTTTGAATTATGAATACTAAATTATGGATTGAAAATCCTAGTTTTAATAACAAACGAATGAAATTCATTTTAAAACAAAAATTTATGAATTGATTTGAGAACATCGATTAACGACTAACGATTTTTGAAGTAAAAAACAAAAAATATTATATTTTGAACAATATATACTTCTTATTCCTACTAAACTTCATAATTCTTAAATC
>JAOZQB010000131.1:0-3911 GCA_029932445.1 Bacteroidales bacterium
TTAAACGGTATCCGCACTACCGCTTTTTCTTCGGTTATTTCCGTAATTTTTATACCCGAAAAAAATGCCGAAGGCAATTCTTTCAACATAAATAATTTAAATTTAAAATTACTTCTTACGGTTTCTCTGAATTTTTCCGCACTGTCCATATTTTTTAGATTGTTAAATTCGGTAAAACATAATTATAAATAGCCCAAAAATGAGCAAAACTTCCGCCTATGACAAATAAATGAAAAATTCCGTGACCATACGGAATTTTCTTATAAAGATAAAAAAATACACCTACAACATAAGACACTCCGCCTATTACCAACCAAATAAAACATTCTTTTACAATAACCTCGCTCAAAGGCTGTGCGGCAATTATAATTACCAAACCCATTGCAACATAAGCAAATGCTGAGATGGCTCTGAATTTCGGTTTATACCAAAATATTTTGTAAAGTGTTCCGATAATTGCTAATCCCCATTCCACTCCGAAAATACTCCATCCCCAGCCGCCTTGAAGCAAAACAATGGAAAACGGTGTATAAGTTCCGGCTATTAAAATATAAATTGCCGAATGATCGAATTTATTCAGTTTGTATTTTAAGCGAATATTTTTTGCAGAGTGGTAAAGTGTTGAAGCTAAATATAATAAAATTAAGGAAGCTCCGAATACGGCAGCACTGACAATGGATATTGCCGAACCGTAATACGATGCTTTTACAATCATTAACGCCGTTGCGGCAATGCTTAATAAAATTCCTATAAAATGAGTTATCGAATTGACTTTTTCTTCTAAAATAATCTTTTCTTTTGCTGTCATAGTTCTATTTTTCAAACCATTTATCTTTTACTAATGAATTTATTATTTTTTGACTTCTGTGTCCGAAAATAGGATGCAACTCCATCGACATATCTGTTGCTTGTTTTATTGCAACTCTTGAAGTCGGCTGTCCGGTTTCTTTTGCTTCTTTCAAAACTGATAATGTCGTTTGGTACACACCGTTTTTCCAATCTTTCAGAAGATGTCTTTCGATAAAATCATCATCATTAACATAACCGTATTGTTCATTGGCACAATTTACGATACCCATTCTGTTATTCAGAAAATCCGGCACATAAATAATATCTTTTTCAGCAATTGCTTTATCATCTCTGTCGTGGTCTTCGAGCTGGTTATTTGCTGCTCCGCAAATAATTCCGGCTTGTATTTTCGGAATGGTATTTTCATTTAAAACGGCTCCCGTTGCACACGGAGCAACAATGTCAACTTCTTCAAATAAGATTGAATTATCCCCTTTTTCGGCAACTCGCACTTCTAAATTTTTATCGGCAAATTTTTTCTTTACGGAATTTACGACATCCGGATTAATATCGGCAGCAAGCACTTTTTCGACACCTTTATCAAACAAATGTCCGATTAAAGGTTCGGCAACATGCCCCATGCCTTGTACCGCAATTGTTTTACCCGCCAAAGTTTCGTCTTTAAACGCAAGCGCTGCTTCCATACCGGCAAGCACGCCCCTTGAAGTCGGTTCGGAAGGATTTCCGCTTCCGCCGACATAATCCGGAATGCACGTTGTAAAACGTGTTGATTTGTAAATATTTGCCATATCTTCAACACTTGTTCCCACATCTTCTGCCGTCACATAACAACCGTTCAGATGAGTTAATAATTTTCCGTACTCCGTATAAATATATTCTCGATAATCTATATTTTGCTTATCAATTTCGGTATTGTGAACCATCACGCCTTTTCCGCCGCCCCACCACAGTCCGGCAAGAGCATTTTTGTGAGTCATTCCTTTTGCCAATCGCATACCGTCGCGAAAATATTCTTCAATTGTATCGTATTGCCAAAAACGAACACCGCCGGCAGCTTGACCTCTTTTGGTTCTGTGAACAAATGCTCCTTGTAATACATCAAATTTATCGGTCAATTGAAAAAACATCCCTTCGTGTTCTTCAAAATCCCGTTTGTCGGAATTAATAAAATCAGAAATGAATTGTAATTCCTTATGCGAACTTTCAACTTTTTTATTACTCTGATTATAAACAAAATGGAACTGATAAATATTGTTTTCTTTCAAGAATTGTATAAAATTCTGAATATCGGTTTTTTCGGAGATTTTATTCATTGTTTATTTTATTTTTAAATTTTGGCAAAGATAAATTTTATACTCCGAAAAAGAATAAAAAGATGAGCAAAACAGTTTTGTTTGCCCATCTTTAATAAAAAACATTTTGATGTCCTTAGTATAAATTAACGTCAGATTTTAAAACGGATATTTATTTTCTTCAATAACTTTATCGGCAATTTTTCTTCTTGCTCCGATAACATTAATACCGTCAATTTTCGTAAAACGTTTCATTCCGGTTAACATACCCATTTTTTCATTACCTTCCGCAAAAGAGTTTACGGCATCATCACCGAATTTCTTAATTTTTGCGGCAGCATCATACATATATACATCCAACATTAATTTTTGAAGTTCTACTTTATCCGCTCCTTTCATATGTTCGAGTTTTTCAACTCGTAACATAAATGATTCGGCAGCATATGTCAACATCAACATATCGGCAGCAGCAAACAAAACTTCCTGTTCATTTTGCAATTTATCCTGATATTTTTGAGCAGCAGCTCCGGCAACCATCAAAATAGCTTTTTTGAAATTTATTACTGCTTTCTTTTTAAGCTCAAAATAATCTTGTGTTGTATCACCAAAATCAGGTATTCCCATCAATTCTTCACCAACAGCTTTTGCCGGTCCCAAAACATCAAGTTCACCTTTAAAAGCCCGTTTCAAAAGTTCTCCGACCATAACCATTCGGTTAATTTCATTAGTACCTTCAAAAATTCGATTGATACGGGAATCTCTGTATGCTCTTTCAACATGAGTTTCAGCAGAATAACCCATTCCTCCGAATATCTGAACACCTTCGTCAACAACATAATCTAAAATTTCCGAACCGAGAACTTTACTGATTGATGCTTCAATAGCAAATTGTCGCAAGCCTTCCAATGCAGCTTTGCCTTTATCCATTCCTTCTGCAATATATCCGTCAATGGCATCGTCAATATTTTGACTTGCTCGGTAAACTAAGGATTCGCCGGCAAATGATTGAATTGTCATTTCCGCCAATTTATGTTTTATGGCTCCGAATTGTGCAATCGGTGTTTTAAATTGCTTTCTTTCATTAGCATATTGAACTGAATATGTTATAATACCCTTTGCAGCTCCGATTGTTGCAGCTCCGAGTTTCAATCTTCCGAGATTTAAAATGTTTAATGCAATTTTAAAACCGCCGTTTCTGTCACCGAGTAAGTTTTCAACCGGAACTTTAACGTTGTTATAATAAATTTGAACAGTAGATGAACCTTTAATACCCATTTTTTCTTCTTCTGCACCAATTGTAATACCTTCCCAAGTACTTTCAACAATAAATGCACTAAGGTTTTTATCATCTTCAATTTTAGCATAAACGATTTGGATATCAGCAATTCCGCCGTTTGTAATCCACATTTTTACACCGTTTAGGTTGTAATATTTTCCGTCATCACTTAATACGGCTTTTGATTTACCTGCATTCGGATCGGAACCGGCATCGGGTTCTGTTAATGCATATGAACCAATCCATTCTCCGGATGCAAGTTTCGGAAGATATTTCTTTTTTTGTTCTTCGGTTCCGTAATATAAAATCGGTAAAGTTCCGATACCCGTATGTGCCGAAAATGCTACGGAATAAGAAAAAGCATGTCCGATTTCTTCTACAACACGCATTGAAGTTACGGTATTTTGACCGAAGCCTTCGTATTCTTCCGGAACGGAAACTCCGAGTAATCCGAGTTCTCCGGCATCTTTTACAAGTTTAGTTAACAGGTCTCTGTCATGATTATCTAAATCATCGATTTTCGGTAACACTTG
>JAOZQB010000131.1:4011-5524 GCA_029932445.1 Bacteroidales bacterium
GTTACCATTCCGTATTTTTGTTTTCTGAGTTTCATTTCATTCATCAACTGAACAGTAAGTTTTGCACCTGTGCAACCAAGCGGGTGTCCCATTGCAATTGCTCCTCCGTTAACATTAAGTATATCCGTATTTAATCCCAACTCATTAATAACGGCAATTGATTGCGAAGCAAATGCTTCATTTAATTCAATTTGCTCAATATCACCGAGTTTCATTCCGGCATGTTTTAAAACTTTCGGTATGGCAGCAGCAGGACCTACACCCATTTTATAAGGTTCGACACCGGCAACTTGATAATCAACCAATCTTGCAATCGGAGTAAGATTATATTGTTTTACCATTTTTTCCGAAACAACTAAAACAAATGCAGCTCCGTCTGACATTTGCGATGAATTTCCGGCAGTAACGCTTCCGCCTTGTGCGAAAACAGGTTTTAAACGAGCTAAACCTTCAATATTTGATTTACGAGGTCCTTCATCGGTATCAACAACATATTTTCGAGTTTTGGCTTTACCGTCTTCAAAATAGTTTTCTTCAACTTCAATCGGTACAATTTGATCTTTAAATTTACCGTCAGCAATTGCTTTCAGTGCTTTTTCATGGGATTTTAAAGAAAACTCGTCTTGTGCTTTTCTGCTGACATTATATTCTTTTGCAACAGCTTCGGCGGTTAAACCCATTCCGTGCCACCAATCAGGATGTTTTTTTGATGCTGTGGGGTTCGGGATACTGCGCCACCCTCCCATAGCAATCATAGACATTGTTTCTGCACCTCCGGCAATAATAATATCTGCTAATCCGGCACGAATTTTTGCTGTTGCAATAGCAATTGACTCTAATCCTGATGCACAATATCTGTTTACGGTTGAGCCGGGAACTTCAATTGTATCCAAACTCATTAAAGAAATCATTCTTCCCATATTTAAGCCGCTTTCGGCTTCGGGAAATGCATTTCCTGTGACAACATCATCGATTTTATTTTTTTCGATTTGCGGAAAATCATTCATCAGATGTCTGATTACTGCAACGGCAATATCATCGGGACGCGTAAATCTGAATTTGCCCCTCGGTGCTTTACCAATCGCTGACCTGTATCCGCCTACTATATATGCTTCCATTTTTTTTAATTTAGTAGTTAGTAGTTAGTAGTCAGTAATTAGGTTTTATATTCTATTTACTTTCTATTTAACTTCTAAACTGTATTATTAAATATTTGTAATTAGTAGTTAATAGTTAAGATAATTTCTATTCTCTTAATACTATTTACTAAATACTAATTCCTTAAAATTTTACCTTTCGTTATCAAACTTTGCATTCTTTCGAGCGTTTTTTTCTGCATAGCTAACTCCAAAAATGCTTTTCGTTCGAGATCTAACAGGTATTTTTCAGTCACTTCGGTCATTGCTTGCGAAATATCACCACCGGAAATAACGTATCCGAGTTTTTCTGCAATCAATTTATCGTGTTCACTCATATATCCGCCTTTTGTAAAACTGTCGGCACCCACAAGCCA
>JAOZQB010000131.1:5624-6952 GCA_029932445.1 Bacteroidales bacterium
AAAGCAAATTCTTTTGTTCCGCCGCCGCCGGGAATTAATCCGACACCGAATTCAACAAGTCCCATATAAGTTTCTGCATGAGCAATTACTTTATCGGAATGCATTGAAAGTTCACAACCACCGCCGAGTGCCATTCCGTGAGGACATGCAATTACCGGAATTGACGAATATCGCAGACGCATCATAGTATTTTGAAACATTTGTATAGCAGCATTCAATTCGTCAAATTCTTGTTCAACAGCCATCATAAATATCATACCCACATTTGCACCGGCAGAAAAATGATCGGCTTCATTTGAAACAATAACAGCCTTATAATCAGCTTCTGCCAAATCAATTGCTTTATTAAGAGCTTGTAAAGTTCCGCCGCCTATAACATTCATTTTCGAATGGAATTCGACATTAAGAACACCGTCGCCGATATCAAAAACAGAAGCTTCTTCATTCGTGTAAACCACATTTGTTTCACGAAGAATATCCAAAGAAATAATGTCTTCGCTTCCGGGAACAACTTTATAAGATTTAGAAGAAATGTCATAATATAATTTGCGTCCGCCGTCAACTTTATAAAAGGATTTTGCACCGCTTGCCAACATATCATATACCCATTGAGCAGGTTTTCTGCCGGCTTCTTCCATTGCTTTAACGGTTTCTTCAACTCCTACGGCATCCCAAGTCGTGAAGGGTCCGAGTTTCCAACCGAAACCGGCATTTAAGGCATCATCAACTTTGTAAAGCGCATCGGTAATTTCGGGAATACGGTTTGAAGAATACCAGAAAAGTGCATAAAAACTGTCGCGCATAAATTTGCCGACCTTTTCCTTGTCTGCCATCAGAATTCCAATTCGTTTACCGATATTTTCAATTCCTTTTGTTTTTTCCAGAGCTTTAAATTTCGGTCGGTCATCAACGGTGTATTCCATTGTTTCAAAATCCAAAGTCGGAAATGTTTTCTTTCCGTCAACCATCACTTTCGTTGAAAAACCTTTTTTTGTTTTTGATCCGAGCCAACCGTTATCAAGCATTTTCTGAACATAATCGGGAATGGCAAAAAATTCGTTTCCTTCATCTTTCGTACTGTCTTTAATACCGTTTGCCACATGCACCAAAGTATCTAAACCAACAACATCGGCTGTTCGGAAAGTTGCGGATTTTGCACGTCCGATAAGTGTTCCTGTTAATTTGTCGATTTCGGTAATATTCAATCCGTATTTTTTCACGTTGTTGAACAAATACATAATCGAAAAAGTACCGATACGATTGGCAATAAATGCCGGTGTATCTTTGGCATGAACGGTTGTTTTACCGAGAAATCTTCGAGCATAATC
>JAOZQB010000131.1:7052-8565 GCA_029932445.1 Bacteroidales bacterium
GTTGTAATGCGTTTGGCAAATTCTTGTTTGTAAATGGGTGACGGTTTTGATTTCAATGATGCTTTTAAAGCACCGTCAACGATGCGATTTCGCACCGGTTTACTTTCAAGTGTCAATCCTTTAGCCTTTTCGGCATCTGTCAATTCGCGAGGTACGATATCGATTAATAAAACTTCGAGACCGATATTCGCAAAATGACAAGCTATTCCGGAACCCATTACTCCGGAACCCAGAACTGCTACTTTTTTAATTCGTCTTGTCATAATGTTGGGATTTATAAAATTAATTAGTCTGTTATTGATTGGCAGGATTTTCCTTAAATGCCAATTCATTGATGGTATTTAAAACTTTAAAAAATATTTTTAAATCTTGCTTATTTACTTTTTTTGTAATTTTTTTATTAAAATCTATCAATATTTGTTTAACAAGTTTACGCTTTTTTATTCCTTCACCGGTAAGAAAAATCTTCATAATTCTTTTATCCGTTTCATCAACTTGTTTTAAAATTAAATTTTGCTCTTCCATTTTTTTCAGCACTCGACTTAAACTTGTTGCTTCCATACCAAGCCGACAAGCAATTTTTGTTGCCGGTGTTCCTTCTTTATCAATGTTTACGAGAATATATGCAGCCGTTTGTGAACTTCCGTGTTCTGCTGCCAGACGGTTATACATTTTTGTTAATGTATGCCAAGTTCCTTTTATATGAAAATCAATGGTATCTTTTAAATTCATCTTTTTTTTATTATGCATGCATTGCAAATCTACGAAAAAATATTATGCATGCCAAGTATTTTATTATTATTTTTCCGATTTTCATAAATAATTATTTTTCTTTGCAGAAACAGTTTGTACTAAGATGACCGAAATTTCAAATCTTACGCTTCATTTTAATAATGAAATTATTTTTAATAATTTTTCATTAAAAATACAAAGGGGTGAAAAAATTGCCCTTACCGGCGAATCCGGAAAAGGAAAATCGACTTTGCTGAATTTGCTTTGTGGTTTCATCCCTGATTATGAAGGTGCAATATCCGTTTTAGGAAAAAAATTGAATACTGAAAATGTTTCCGACATTCGAAAAAACATTGCTTGGCTTCCGCAAGATACTTCGTTAGCAGTAAAAACCGTAAACGAATTGTTTTTTGAGCCGTTTGGCTTTGTGTTAAACAAACCACTGAAACCCACCAAGAAAGAAGTAACAGAAATCTTTTCAGCATTTGAATTATCCGAGAATTTATTGACTAAGAAAACGAATGAAATTTCAGGCGGTCAAAAACAACGAATTATTCTGGCAAGTTGTCTGCTCTTAAAAAAACCTTTATTATTAGCAGATGAACCGACTTCGGCATTGGATGAAAATATTAAAAGAAAAATGACCGATTATATTCTGAAAAAAGACGGTTTAACGGTTATTGCCGCAACTCATGATGATTACTGGATTAAACGTTCGACCGAAATTGTGAATTTGATGTGATGATTAGTTGATGAGATGATTAGCTGATGTGATGATTAG
>JAOZQB010000132.1 GCA_029932445.1 Bacteroidales bacterium
AGTAATGTCAAGTTTGCTTAACAACGTTTATTTTTTACTTTTTTGATTGTGTTAAAGATGTAACCGGAACAGAGCCCGTGTCATGAAGCGGTAGAGTCAAATCTGCCGGTTCACCGTCAACACTGATAACATGAAAAGTGCCGTCAATTGTATAATTTGCCGTTCCGTCTGTTAATCCGTTTAATAAAGTTGCTCCTTCCGTTGCACTCAAATTATATGTAACCGGTAATATCAAATCAACGCTTGAACTTCCTGAAACAGATAAATCTGTTGAATATGTATCAGTATAGTAATGAGTTTCCGAGACAACTCCTTCTGTTGTAACTGTATATACTATTTCATCAATAACGGCATTTCTTGTATCATTATTCGTTACGGTTGTATTGCAATTCAAATCAAAAATATATCCGGTCGGTACGGGATAACCTACAACCGTATATGTTCCGTCAATCGTGTTAACTTTTATATCCGGATGTTCGAACATATCTCCGACAGAAATACTTCCCGTGATGTATAAAGGAAGTATAAAATCGGTTGGTGATCCGTCAACTTCAACGGCATGAAATGTTCCTTCAACGGAATAATTTACGGTGCCTGCAGCGATTGCATTATCTAAATCTGTTTTTTGAGAAGCGCTTAAATTTAATGTTACGGGCAATGTTAAAGAAGTTGTTGCACCACCGTTAACGGAAAAATTATATGTGTATGTATCAGAGTATAAGTGTGTTTCAGAAGTTAGTCCGGCAATTGTAACCGTATATTCAATTTCATCCGTACTTACACTTCTTGTGTCATTGTTTTTTACATCACAACTAACATCAAAGTTATAAGTATATCCCGAAACATCATCTCCTGAAGACGATACACTTATATCCGTAACGGTAACATCAGGTTGTTCGTAAAAATCTTCATAACCGACATCAACATTTGCGGTTCCCTGAACATCAATCGGTAAATCAAATCGTTTGATTATCGGCTCATCGGCATGAAACGTTCCCGTAACAGAATAATTAAGTTGCTGACCGGCATCTAATTTTGCTAATAATTGAATAGCATCTTTTGTCTTTAAAGTCAGAGGTAAAGTCAATTTGAGTGGTGTGCCTACCAAAATTTCTTTATTAATATCCGCAGTCATGTTTTCAGAAGCGGCACCTTCTATTACAACCTGATATGAGGCATCTGCAATTGTTGCTTCACGGCTGTCGTTATTTGTTAATTCAATATCGACATTTAAATTGGTATATTCACCGGGAAGTTCCTGAAGTGAAAACCCTTTTACATCAATTGTAGGTTGTTCAAAAGCGTCTTTGTTTTTGCATGAGAATAATGTCATTAAACCCAGAAGAGTTGAAATAATAATTAAATTCTTTGTTTTCATCATATTCATTTTTAGATTATTAATACGGGATATTTTTTGTTTTATTAAGTGTTAACCCGAAAAATTTATAAACGGCAAAGCCCTCACGACAGTAATTTTTCAACTCCCGATTATTTATGAACGGCAAAGCCCTCAAGACAGTAATAATTGGGGTTAAAAGTCTGTTACAACCGGCTTTTTTGTTAATAATTTCAAAATTAATATTTTCCGTATCAAAATCAAAGTATTTTTTATTATTTATCAACTTCTATCCGTACTCCTTCCGAATGTGCCGTAAATTCCGGAGCATACATACATTGAATAGTAGTAATGCCGTTTGAGAAATTGCCTTCATGCGTTACGCGTAAAGGATACTCAAAAACATATGTGCCTTTAGGTAATGCTTCCATAAAGAAATTGGTTGAAGCATCTTTGGTTGTTTCATAATAGCCCAATCCGTCTTGATATTTGTAACGTGAAATAACATTTATCGGTTCAAATCCGGATGCTCGCATATCTTTCATATGAATGTATTCCATTCGTCGGTCAACCCGAAGCTCAATTCTTACAATGACTTTATCGCCGATTTTGAGTTTTGCATCTTTCGAAATAGGTTCTATAATTTTCCCTCTTTCTGTCAATTTTTCGATGAATAATTGTTTTTTAAGTTTCAGAGGTGTTTCATGCGGCGTTATTTTATCCAAATCCTCAAAATATTGCCAATACATGGCTCCCCAGCTGACACCTTCATCCGATTTTTTAATCGTGATATTTCCCATTTCGGGTTTTATCTCTTTTCCGCTCCACGATGTTTTAAAATATCCGGTTCCGGCTTCAACTTTAACATTTTCATGTTTTTTAGGATCAAACTTTTTGCCGGCAATTTTTATTTCAACTTGTTTGTCACTTGCCAACCAATCGGTTCCTCTCATCAGCAAAGCATAAACGGCTTCGGTTGTTGCTTTGGTTGTTTTCCAATCTTGGGTTTGTTTCTGTTTCAACAACCAAATTTTCATAGCGTTAACGGATTTTACATCATTTGCAACTTCATCGAAAACTTCAATCATCAATGCTTGTTGCTCAATGGGTGCTTGATACCAATACCATCCGGCAACATTATCTTTCCAATACATACCCATTTCTTCATGTTCCGTTGATTTTTCTTTTAAAGATTTAACAATGTCGTTCGGAACTGCGGTTTCACCGTTTCTGAAAAGTGCTAAAGCAATCATTCCTTGCATGTATTTACTTTGCGATAACCAATATTTTTTTGATTGTTCGAAATAATAATCATACGCTTTTTGTGAACGTTTCGGAACAGGAATATCTTTGAAATAACTTCTTCCGTAAAGATATTGAACGGCTGTATGACTTAAATGATTTTTTTTCATTTCTTCATCGGAATAATATTTTTTCAACCGGTCATAATCTTCTTTAATTCTGATATCTAAATAAGCAATTGCTTTTCGGAGCATATTAAAGGTTGTTGCATCTTCTCTGACGGATTTTACGCCGAGTTTGTCCAAATGTCCCATTCCCGTAACAATGTGCTGCGTAATGTAGCGACTTTCCGGCATGCCGTCGAACCAAGGCCAGGCACCGTTCGATTTTTGTGCCTTTTGAATTTTCCGAAGAGCTGTGGCGAGTTCATTCCCCATTTTATTCAAGTCGAAAAGTAAGCCCACGCGTTTTTTGCGTTCGCTTTCGTTTTTGCCTTGTAAAACCCATGGTGTTTCTTCCAAAAGCACAGCTTTCAGTTCCTGATTTTTCTCAAGATTTGAAATTAAGGCGCCGGCATCTTCTTGTTTCCAAGCATCAAAAACACGTTTTATTTTAGGATTTGAATTAGCGATATGCGATGCAATGCTGTTGGCATAAAATCGACTGAATGTTTGTTCGGTACATTCGTAGGGATATTCCATCAAATAAGGCAGTGCCTGAACGGCATACCATGCCGGATTTGAGGTAAATTCAAGGGTCAGTTTATGATTTCTGATACTTGTTGAACTTCCCGAATTAATCAATTTCTTAAATTTGAAAGTTTTGGTTTCTTTACCGCGTATCGGCAAAGGCAAACTTTCGGTAACAAGCATTCGATTTGTTAATACAGGTAAGGGTTTTTGCTCTCCGTCGGAAAAATTTCCGGCTTTTGCGACCACTTTGTATGTTAGGGCACCGATGCCTTCCGGTATTGTAAGTTTCCATGATACAAGTGCATTTCCGCCTGCTTTAACAGAAAATGTTTTTTCGGGTTTTTCATCGGGAATGAGAATGTTTACCGGTTTCATACGTAATGCATCAAAAAATTCAAGTTTTACGTTTCCGTTTAAATCTTTTTCGGAAATATTACTGATTTTTACCGGAAACGTTATTTTATCGTTTTCACGGAAAAAACGCGGTGCATTCGGCATCAGCATTAAATCTTTTTGAGTTACGAGTTCTTCGTTAATAAAACCGTATTTTAAATCTTTAGTCGTTGCAAAACCCATCATTTTCCATTTCGTTAAACTTTCCGGAACGGTAAAATTGATAATGACTTCGCCTTTTTCATTCGTTTTAAGATGCGGGTAAAAGAATGCCGTTTCATTAAAATTGGTTCTGACTTTAACGTTTGAAAAATCTTCGGGAATTGTTTCGCCGCTTCCGGCATATTCATCATTAATCACTCCTCCGGATACTTTTCCGTTCATTTCTCTTGTTATGCCGGTGTCTTCTTTTTCAGCATCTTTATCAACTTCTGTTGTTGCATAACTTAATGATTTTTTATTTCTTTTTGTTTTGATACCACCGAATACTTGATCTTCTTCTTCATATGATAATTCTAATTCATCAATTCCTCTGTAATTGTATCTTCCGTAGCCGTATGAAAATCCGAACCAATTAAAACGGCTGTAATAAAGCGATTGAACATAAACAGAATTATCAAGTTTCTTTTTCAAAAGTTGAGAACTTGAACTTGTAAAAGTTCCTGTCTCAAAATTACGTGAAGAATAATACGAATTGTAAATATTAAAATTCCACGTATTCTTTTTAAATTGATCCAGCGATGCATCATATAAGGTTGCCAGCATTTCGGCAGCCACTTTTTCTCCTTTCGGTCCTTTAATTTTGATTTTCCATTCTTCTTTTTGTCCGGGATATAATTTATCGCGGAAGGTCATAAATTCAATATCCAATTTTTTATTTGAATAAGGAACAAATACGGTTGAGTTGTAATTATAAAAACGATTGTCTTTTATAAAAACAAAATGTATTGAAAAATTGCCTCTGTCATCTTCAGTTACCGGAATTGTAATCAGTTTTTGCTCGTTATTTAATTTAATGTATTCGGTTTTTACGATTTTATCTTTCTTCTCAATTTGATAAATTAAATTGACGTTCTTGTATGAAGAACCGATTATAAATGAAGCATTTTCACCGGGTTCGCATGTTATTTTTAAAGCTTTGAAAAAATTCGGTGTTTTATAGGCAAGTTTTTTTGATTTATGTGATGTGATGCTGAAAAAATGTTTGTTGCTGACCGGATTTCCGAAAGCATCTTTTGAGTTTATTTCAAGAACATAACAGCCGTTATCCAAATTTTTCAACATAGAAAGATTTAATTTTTTATCTTTTTCCGTATTAAATTTTGTCATAAAAACCTGTTCGCCTTTTTTAAGATTTTGTTGCATATTTTCATCCGTGTAAACATTTTCGGGAAATACTTTGTACCATTCTTCCTTGCTGTATATCTGTTTATCGGGTGCTGTCCATTTTTTATTTCTCAGCAGTTGAGAGTTATCTTTTTGCTTATAAATTTTTATTTCACCTTTTGCGGGAATAAATTCACCGTTAAGGTTTTGAGTATTTATCTTGTATTTAAAATGTTCGGAAGTATCATATTCGGCAATGTCTTTATCAATGGTTCCCGAAATCGGAATATTTACTTGCAAAGCTCTGTAACCAATTTGTATATAGTTACTTGTGCTTTGTGTTTCGCCGTTAATATCGGTAATATCCGTAATAATCTGATAACTGAAATAGGTAAATTCATTTTCGGGCATGCTTAAATCGGGCAATGCTTCAAAATCAATTTTAAATTTACCTTCGTCGTCGGTTTTCGTTGTTCCGTTTTTAATTTCCGTTGCTTGGGAATTAAAATTCCAAAACCACCAACCGCGCCATTTCGGGGTTCTGATAATTCGATATTTAACCGCTGCTTCACTGATTGCAGCACCCGAATAGGATTTTGCTTTACCTTCGGCATGCACTGTTTCTTTCAAAAGATAGTTTCCTTTAAAAGGCAACATTTTTACTTCAAATTTGGGTCTTTTATATTCCTCGACAGAGAAATATATTGAACCGTAATCACTTTGAATTCGGAATTGTCCGTTTAGTAAACCCATCGGTAATTCAAACGTTCCGCTGAATGTTCCGAATTCGTTTGTTTTTAATTTTAATTCGCTGACTTTCTGACTGTTTACGTCAAACAAAAAAACCTTTTCAAATTTATCAGGTAATATTTCATTTGTATTTTCATCGGAAAGAATTGAAATTCCTTTAAAATAAACGGTTTGTCCGGGGCGATAAATGGCACGGTCGGTAAAAAAGTACGTATGTTCTTGTTTAATATTATCTTTACCGTAATAATACATGTAAAAAGAATTAGAGCTTGAAAGGAAGTCTTTATTTTTTGCAAAATCAACATACCAACTGTCGTAACCGGCATTACTTTTACGCTGAATTAAAAAAATGCCGTTTTTATTGCTTGTATATGTTCCTTTAACGTTTCTTACATATTTTCGAAGGGAATAGCTGTATTTTTGTTGCCAAGCGGTACATTTTACATTCGGAATTGCTTGCCCTGTTTTTCTGTTCAAAACCCAGAATTTATAGGATCCGTCGTCTTGTTTTTGAGATGTGTAACTGATGTCGGAAACCGTAATATCTTTATACGTTGCCATCCCTTTTACATAGGTGAAATTTTTATTGTCAGAAACAAAAATTAAGTAGGTTCCGTATTCTAAACCGTCGTTTAAAAGTTCAATTGAATGTGAATTAAAATCACCGTCATCGGGTACTTTTTGTGAAAATTGTTTGACGGTAAGAGAATTTTGAAAAATTTTATCATAAAATTTTTCTCCGTAGCGTTTTTCGGAATATTTTAAATATTTACTACGGTCAATTTTTGCGATACGAATAAAAATTTCATTAACGTTTCGATACGTTATTTTAGCGGCAAATTTTGAATTCGACGGAATGACTTGTTCCGTTTCAACCGACAGATTATGATTTTTTATGCGAACAATTAAATTTTGTGCCTGTTCAGATGCATGTGTTTCAGGATATTTTTTTAATAATGCTTCACATATTTCAAGTGCTTTTTTCTTATAGAATTTATATTTTCCGGTGTCTTTATTTTTAGGGTTATATTTATTTGATAATGAGTAGTATAAACTTGCTTTTAAATAAGTTATTTCGGAAGAAAACGGAATGCTTGCATATTGTTTTTCAAGTTTTTTAAGGGCTTGCATATACAATTCGTCTTTTTTCGGATTAACGGAAAAACGGTAAACGAATTTTAATCGTTTTAAATCCAAATCAATAAGTGCATCTTTATTTTTTGTATCAGAAAGTCGAAATTTCAGCAAATCCTGAATGAGACAAATTCCGTGAAAATGCAGTGAAAGAAAATCGGAAGATGCGATTTCTTTATCAGCGAATGTTTTTGTATCATCAAAATAATAAGCTTCTTCAATTTCATAATTGTCTGCCGGTTTTGTTAATGATATTTCTGTATTTGAGAAAAAATCTATGGCCTTATTAGCTAAAAAATCGTATAATGTCGGTCGCAAGTTTTTTGGTTTATTCCCTTCAATAATCAATTCTTTAAAATCTGTAATCGGAATTTTCTTTAAACGTTCCGGGTCGGAAACCGAGGATGTGTATGCTTTAATAACTTTCTCAACCAAATAATCAAGTGTCCAAGTTTGCATATCATTGTTGTCGAAATTGACGGTATTACTTCTTTCCTGAAACTTATATCTGTTAGAGGAATAATACTGCCAATACATATCCGCCAGCATGGATTGCATAATTGCATTATCCGGGAATGATGCTTTTTGAGCCGTAGAATCAAGTTCTTTGCAAAGACGTTCAAACGCATTTTCTTCAATTTGATTTTTGTATTTCAAATTATAAATAAACGATTTGATTACTTGCTGTGAATTATTTTCTGCTTTTGCTTTTGCATATATTTCTTCAACAACTTTAAGACCGGATTTAGGTAAGCCTTTTTGTTCGAGGGAATCTATTTGTTTCCATTTTGTCTGATAAAAAGTCATTTTTTGGGCTTTTAGATTAAATGTTAATGAAATAATAAATAAAAATGAGAAAAAAATTCCGGTTTTAGTTTTCATGTGTCTGTTTTTATAAATTTTAAAGGTCACATAGGAACACCCGCATATGAGCCATATTTATTCTGTTTTTATTATGAAACTGCATTAGTCATTCCCTTGGGTGTTAATTATTTAGAATGGGTGTTTCATGATTTTCAGAGTTATAGTTTTTAGTTGATAAAATTTTGTGTTTGAATTTCTGATTTAACAGAAAATATTTATTGTAAAGATACAGAAAATATTCAATTTCCATAAATTAACATTGAAGAAAATATTCTAAATTAAACACTAAAGAGGAATCAATTATTTTTCAGAATTTATCGAAGTTTCTGCCTCTGCAGAATTATCTGTTTGATGAGATTTTTCAATTTTCTCGCAATTATTCGATTTGTTGTAAGTCCTGTTACAACCGGAATTTTCCGAACTTCCGAATGAAATAGGGAGAATGATTAAAAAGAAGATATAAAAAATGCCTTTTTTCATATTTATATATAAGACGACAAAATTTCAATAAAGTTACAAATAAGTATTGAATTTACATAATTTATTTCAATTCAGGAAGTTTACTGTTTTTTATAAATTAATTCAGTATAAATAATATTTAATTTTTAGTATCTGATAATTAGTATTTTTTATATTTTTGAGTTTTAAATATTCAGAAATGGTAAAAAGAAATCTTCTTAAAGCAATCGGTCCCGGATTATTATGGGCGGGTGCCGCTATCGGTGTTTCACATATTGTGCAATCGACGAGAGCCGGTGCCGGTTTCG